>JADFNO010000255.1 GCA_022563315.1 Planctomycetota bacterium
TACGTCGGTTCCGCAAGCGATTTTTCGCCGTTGGGCGATGCGTTCGGCATGCCCGACACGTTGATCTTCACGCGCCGCAGCGAGACGGGATCGCTCGTCGGTCTCATGTCGGCCAATGTGCGCGAGGTCGATTCCAAGCGCGCAACCGTTGCCATGGGCGGCGCGGTGCGCAGCGTCCGCGCGTTCGCCGGCCGATTGTGGATCGTCGGCGACGATCACATCGCCAGCTATACGGTCACGGACGGCGCATTGACCGATCCGATGCGCATCACCGTCCTGGGGGCGCGCGACGTCGATCGCATCGACGACAACTATCTCGCGGTGGCGGGATCGTTCGGCCGAGCCATCTATCGCATCGGCGATGATGACAACGGGCCGGGCGACGAATTCGTGTTCAGTCAACGTGAACCGAGCTGCCTCACCCAGGCCCAAAGTGACGGCGTGCGCGTCATGGGGCTCGGTCGTGAAGGCGCGTGGCTGTACAGAATCGCAAGCCATGCCGACTACGTGAGCGAGCCGCCGAGTGAGCTGCCGAGTCCGCGGACTTCGGTAACGATCGACGCCGCTTCCGCCACGATCAGTCAGGACGGCACATCGATTGACATTCGAGCCCGCGGTGTTCCGTCCACGTTCTCCGAGCCGGGGGATATTCAACTGCATTGCCTGGCCGCGGTCGATGGCGACATCTGGGTCGGTCACGATCGTGGGATCACGGTCTTTCGGCCGGACCGCAGCGGGGGGGTCGCCATACGAGGCCGGCTTCGGCTGGAGGGGCCGGTGCGCTACATCTTCCCCCGCCTTGCCGGAGGCGCTGCGGTCTATGTCAGCGAATACGGCGGCTTCGGCGTCGCGGAGTTCGTCCCCGAACCGACAGAGCAGCGTCGGTAATTCGGTACGGTATCGCTGCGTCACGCGCGAGCATTGCGGCAATACTTCCGGCACAGCGGATGTTCGGCACACAGCGCACCGCGGGCCTTGCATACGCGCCGACCGTGCCAGATGAGCAGGTGACTCAGCATCGTCCAGTGGGAGCGCGCGAACAGCGCCATCAGGTCGCGTTCGATCTTGGCGGGATCATTGTGTTTGGTCAGGGCGAATCGATCACTGAGACGAATCACGTGCGTGTCCACGACGACGCCGACGTTGATGCCGAAGGCGTTGCCGAGCACGACGTTGGCGGTCTTCCGAGCCACGCCGCGCAATCGCAATAGATCGTCCATCGTATTGGGCACTTCGCCGCCGTATTCCTGGACGATCATCGTCATCGAGCCGTGGACAGCCTTGGCTTTGTTGCGGAAGAACCCCAATGACCGCACGTAGGGTTCAATATCCGTCGGCGCAGTCGCCGCGTAGTCGGCCGGAGTGGGGAAGGTTTTGAACAGCTTGGGCGTAGCCTTGTTCACCGACACATCCGTGGCCTGGGCTGAGAGAATGGTCGCAATCAACAGCTCGTGCGGATTGGTGTACTCCAACTCGCAATGCGCCTTGGGATATTCTCGGTGCAGGGCGTCGAATATTCGTTTGGCCCGGGCCTTGTCGGCGCTGGTTTTCTTGGGCAGATCAAACTCAGCCTTACTCGTCGGACCCTGCGCTTTGAGCACCGTCATCGTTTCCTCGCCAGGTGTGGGGTTTGCATTTCACTTGTTCGGCGTTGCGGTAGGGCGGGCGTCATGGCCATGGCGGACGCGAATGTCGCCAGAACCACAAGCAGCAAGTTGGCCTTGAGCACGGCTTCGGCCGTTGGGTGCCGGCGGTTGAAGGCCGCGCGATGCTGAAGCGCCGTCGTGACGTCACCATTTTTAGCCGCATCCCAATACGCCTTCAAGTCCCGGTTCATCTGCGGCGCCGTTCCGAGCGCATGAAACGCAAACAACCCCGTCGCGATCACGATGCAGCCGGTGCGGATGAGGTTTGCCGGGCGTCTAATCTTTTGTTGGAACACGGTGAACTGTGCGATCAACGTAATCAACATCAATGGGATCATCGCGAACTGAACGAAGTCAACAAGTGTAAACACCGGCTCCAAGACGTGCCCGGCGGCGAGATGCGCGTGCGCATTGGGAACGACCGATTCGTCCGGCTCAAACGCCGCGTACGCCGAGAGTGATACATCCATTTCACCGAGCGTGGTAAACACGGCAACCGCGGACACGCCGGCAGTGACGAGCACTGACAACCAAACCGCAAGCGCGAGCCAGTACACCGCGTTGCACAGCTTGAAAAGGAACTGCATCAATCGTGCTCCTTCGCAGTCACGGGCGTTCCTTGTGACCACGTCTCGCCGTGAGCCCAAATCTCGCGTTTCCAGATCGGGGTCGTCGCCTTGAGCTGATCGATGAGAAATCGGCAGGCGTCAAACGCGCTGTCCCGGTGACCGCAGATGACCTGCACGTACACGCTGGCTTTGCCCAGGGGGACCTCGCCCAGCGCATGGTGAATCCGCACCACGTGACAGCCGAACCGTTCGATCGCCTCGTCCGCCAATTCACGAAGCTGTTGTTGCGCTAGAGGAACGTAGGCCTCGTAACACAACCGGCGCAGCTCACCATGCTCGGCGTGAACGGCGTGTCGCGTTCGACCGAGAAACACGCACTCCGCCCCGGCCGACGGCGGGAAGGGCTCGACCGGCGCCGCCTCGACCGGATGATCGACTAACTGCACATCGACAAGCGGCGTGGGGAGCGGCATCGGTGCATCGTACGCGCTGAGTTGGCTCAGCCGGCCGCTTACGATACGTTTTGCCCATGCAGTCGATGGCTGGTATTCACCCGCAACTGCCCCTGGCCCCGACGCTGGGTCCGTTGGGCGACCAACCCCGAGCCGCGCTGGATCGGCTGGCGGCGATGGAGTTCCGCTACGTCCAGCTCAGCGCGACACAACCTGGGCTGCGGCCGCGCGACCTGGATCGATCCGCTCGCCGCGATCTGTTGGTGCGGCTGCGACGACTCGAGCTGCAAATCAGTGGCCTTGATCTGTGGATACCGCCGGCTCATTTCCTGGACCCCGCCCATGTCGATCGAGCCGTGGATGCTGTGAGAGCGGCGGTCGAGCTTGCCGGCGACCTGCAACGATGCCCGATCAGCCTGGAGCTGCCTCGGCCGGTTGACGACGAGTCACTCGGGCCGGTCATCGAGGCGATTGCTGAGCTGGCGCTGCGGGCGGGAGTGGAGCTGGCCGATCATGCAGTCGCTGACGCTACGCAAGACCATCTTGGGATTGGCATCGATCCCGCCGCCCAGTTGAGTTGCAATGAAGACCCGGCGGCGGCGGTGATGAAGCACGCTGATCGATTGGTTGCAGCCCGCCTGTGCGATCTGCTCGCCAGCGGCATGCGCGGTCCGATCGGAGAAGCTCAAGGCGGTCGGCTCGATGTGCTGAGCTACCGGGTCGCGCTGTCGGTCGGCGGGTATGACCGCCCCGTCGTCGTCGATGCGCGGCAATGGTCCGATCCCTGGTCGGGACTCACCCAAACCGCCCGAACCTGGTCCGCCGCGAGGACCGGCGATCTCGCGCCCCAAGCCTGAATACCCGCCGAGCTTTCCGAACACGAGTCGAACGCTCCCCCCGGAAACCCAAGTTCCAGTCGCTTGTAACTGACCGGAATCGACGGTGACGGGCCGAGTCCTGCCCCAAGATGGTATT
>JADFNO010000091.1 GCA_022563315.1 Planctomycetota bacterium
CGTACTGTCCGCGTTAGCCGAACGCGGGGCGGGGCCGGGCGCGGGCCTGGGCGTAGCGAGCCAGCGCCACATTGCCGACGCGAGCGGGATCGGACGGCGGGGCCGGGGCTTGGGTTTGGGCTTGCGCTTGGGCGTTGACCTGTGCCTTATCCACCAACGTGGGCGACGGATCGACGACGGTTCGCGGCTGGCTTGACCTCGGCGGCGGCATGTTCAATACCACCTGAGCGTGGGCCGCCGATCCCATCGACGCCATGACTAACATCCAGACTATGGATCGGCTGAAACTTCGCATCCGCAAGTCCTCCATCGCCGACGATTCGACCGGTTCCGCCGTGATGACGCTCGGCGTATTGTATACCTATGCGTTGTGACACCTGCGCGGCGCGAGTATTGCACGTATCCTGGGGAAATTGATGAAACCGTATCCCCTGGTATTCAAACCGATCCTCAAGCCCAAGGTGTGGGGCGGTCACCGTCTGGCCCAGCTCGGCAAATCTCTGCCGGCGGAGGCCGCGATCGGCGAATCGTGGGAGCTTGCCGACCTGCCGCAGGCCATTCCCGACGGCCGGTCGGTGATTACGAACGGACCCCTCGCCGGCCGAACGCTGCACGAGGTGATCGGTGAACACGAGCAGCAGATCATGGGCGCCGCAGCGCTCACCGATGAGCGCGGCTTCCCCTTACTCATCAAGTTCCTGGACGCGCGAGAGAACCTGTCCGTTCAGGTACACCCCAGCGAGGACTATGTCCGGCAGCACCCACAAGCGCACCTGAAATCGGAAGCGTGGGTGGTTGTCGCCGCCGAACCGGGCGCAGTGATCTATCGAGGCGTCAAGCCGGACGTGACGGCTGAACAGTTCGCAGCCCACATCGAGACTGGCGACGTGGTAGACGATCTGATCGCCGTTCCCGTCAAGACGGGCGAATGTTGGTACCTCCCCAGCGGGACCTGCCATGCCCTTGGGGCGGGGATCGTGGTGGCGGAGATTCAGACCCCCAGCGACACGACCTTCCGGGTGTTTGACTGGGGGCGAACCGGCCGCGAGCTTCACGTCTCCCAAGCCCTTGGGTGTATTCACTTCGGCGCGCCGGCCGAGGAGCCCGAACCGCCGGGGCTGCCGGTACAGGCGGCCGGGATGAAGACGACACCGTTGCTCAAGACCGGGCATTTCGCCATCGAGCGGCTCGAGGCTTTCACGGACGCGGTCCTTCCCGTGGTAACCTCGGGATTACCGGTCGTGTGGATGATTCTGAATGGGCGGGCGCAAGTCGCGGCCTCGCACGGTTCGTCCGATTCTATCGAGGTCGATTTGCCGATTGGTACCACGGCACTGATGCCGGCCGCGCTGGAGGACACCGTGGCTCGACTTGCGCCGGAGACCAGCCTGCTGCGCATCACGCTGCCTTCGCCCATGGAGGGTTTGATTGCGTGAAAAGGCTGTGGACGAGGCCGTTCGTGATCGTCGCCGCCGTTGGCCACCTTTGTCTACACTCGGTCTGGGCGACGCAGCACCTCGTCTCGCCCGGCCAGGATTGGCAACAGCTTGCCGATCGCGTGCGCCCTGGGGATGAGATCATTCTCATGCCCGGCTGCCATCGCCCCGCCACCCTAGACCAGTTGCAGGGAACACGGGGCAACCCCATCACCATCCGCGGACTTGATCCGAAGCGCCCGTCCATCATCGAGGCCAGCCGGTACGGCCTCGTCCTGCATCAGCCGCAGCACGTCGTAATCGAGAACATCGTTATCACCGGTGCGACCATCTGCGGCCTGGTCGCCGACGACCTGGCCTCCACTACGGCCCGGTTCCCCACGGAGTCGTCCCCTCCCACGCCGCGGAAGCCGTGGCGGGCCAATCTCGTCATTCGCAACATCACCATCACTAACACGGGGCCGCAAGGCAAACGCCACGCCATTGAGCTCTCCGGGCTGCAAGACGTTCGCATCCATGATGTACATATTGAAGGCTGGGGCGGCTCCGGCCTCGAGCTGATCGGCTGTCATGGCGTGTCCGTTGAGTCCTGCCGGTTTATCGCCGTGCAAGACTACAGCCAACTCCATGCCATCCAGATCCGCGCCGGCTCTGAGCGTGTCAATATCACGCAGTGTCACTTCCAAGGAATCGCCGAAGCTGTGGTCGTGGTCGGCGGGTCGAGCAAGCTTCGGGAGTTCCGCCCCGAAATCCCACCCGACGCAGACTCGCGGTCGCACTATGAGGCGCGCCACGTTCAACTGCAACGGTGCACATTCCTGGGCGGGACATGTCCGATTGTCCTGGCCCACTGCGACGACACTCTCATGCGCAATAACACGTTCATTCGCCCCCGCCATGCCGTCCTCTGCTCCACCGCTGAGCCGACCGACCATCGAATCGCCCCCACCCGGCGGGCCATCTTCGGCGGCAACCTTCTCGTCTGGGAGCCCGGAGACCTCCGTCGCCTGGTCACGATCGCCCTCGCCGACGATGCTGAGAGCTTCGTGTTCGAGGAGAGCCTCTGGTGGTCAACGGAGCCCGCCGCACAACGAGCGCGGCTCGGCACACTGCCCGGGGCGAGGCAAACGCCGCAGATCACCGATCTCGACCCCAAGCTCGACGACGAGCTCAGGCCCACTGAACCGAAGGCGGCCTATTTCGGCGCTAAAGCCCCATAACGGCCCGACCGCTTCAGCGCGGCCCCCCCACCCGCCGAAAAACCTGGCCAAACACCATAGATTCACGGAATCTCGCCTCGTTGGGCGCGGTCTTACCTAAGGAAGGCCCCGGCGGCCGCGGACGTCCAACGACCGGGGCTACCCTTACCCGGAATCGCACCGATGCCCAGCGCCTTGTCTGAAACGAAACTCCGGGAGTGGATGCAAAAGGCCGGACCACGGCTCATCAGCCTCAGCGCATCCATCTGCCGCGACCGCCATCTGGCCGAGGAAGTCGTCCAGGAAGCGTTTGTCAAGCTTTGGCGCAAGCCCCCCGATGCGGGCGAAGTCGCGTTTACCTCCTGGCTGCGCCGTGTCGTGACCAATATGTCGATCAATGCCTTGAAACGAACACGACGACCCGGACCGCTTCCGGAATTTTCCGCCGACCCCGCACTACAAACAACGCACCGAGCGGAAGCGAGCCGCGATGTTGATGAAAGTCTTGAACGGGTCGATGCCGCAATCGACAAACTCGACGAGCCGAAGCGCGCCATCCTGGCCCTTCGTGCCTACGAGCAATTGAGCTACGAGGAAATCGCCCAGCACTTGAACATCCCGATCGGCACCGTCATGAGTCGGCTCAACCGTGCGCGAACCGCCTTGCTCGAAGAACTCACGCAGGATCTCCAGCATCCCGAAGATGAACCGCTGGTCTTCGATATCCGCAACTACAAGCGAGCGTAGGAGCGCCAAAACCCGAACCCGTTCACGACACGGACAGACGAGAATCCCATGGAATCACTGGACTGCACAGACATCAAGGCCTTGCTTTCGGGTTTGATCGACGACCGGGTCGATCCCGCCTCCCGTCATCACGCCGAACGGCATCTTGCTGACTGCAAGTCCTGCCGCAAGCTGCTCGATCAAGCGGAAGCGGCCGAGGCGATGGTGGCCGCGAGCATCGCCGCCCTCGGCGACGCCGAACCGCTCCCCGATCAGTTCGAATCGACCGTTCTCGCCCGAACAATCTACGCCGATCGACATGGAACGCACGGCCGCTTGATGAATTGGATCGGCTGGCTGGCCGCCGCCGCCGCCTTGGCCCTGGCCGTTTCCATATGGGTCACGAACCCCCGAGCCGGCTTCCGCGCGTCGGCGCCGGAGTTCGCCCTCGCCGACCCCTATCAGGTCGGACCGGAAGTACGATCGTATACGCGGGATGGGGTCGGATCCCCGGATGAGCGCTCGCTTGACTCAACCGTCGCCCTGGGCGGTAACACCACCCGAGTCCAACCGGCCAGCTACCGACCGGACCCGTCCTCGTTCATCGAGCTCAACCGGCTCTCCATGATGCCGTCGCGGTCCGGGCCCAGCGTCCAACGAACCGAGGCTCGGGCGGCTGGCCTGAGCCGGGCGCACGCATTGTCGCGCGATGATTCCGAAACCCTCGACGATGTTTCCCGCCTCATGATGATGCTGGCGCAATCCCCGGATCAGAGTTTCGTGGAAGTGGAACGGATACGCCGCATTGCCGAGTACGACCGTCTGCTGCCTCGGCTGGCCCAGCTTCGGGCAAATCTTGCGCCTCAAGACCGGACCGCGGTGATCGCCGCCGAGTCCGTGCTTTACCGCGTCGTCCGCGGCCCCGTCAGTAGTGAGGACGTGCAAGAGATGCGCGACGCCGTCAGCCAGCTCGAACTGGCCCGCCGGCTCGAAGCGATCGGCAATCGCTGGTCACCCGCCTCGTCGCTCTAAATCTTCACGGCAAACAATTGCATTGCCCCAGTTGTCGCTGCCCGGGGGCACGCTACACTTCCTCCCCATGCACATCCACTCGATCGAAGTTGCCCGGGCCTCTCAAGCGTACGGCCTGCGCCTGACGCACCGTACGCCGACCGCTCAATCGGTCTCACCGCCGTCGCCCACAACACGCGCGCCGGATCAACTCATTGCTGCATCGGTAAACCGACCCGTGTCTTTCGAGGCGCACACACCGGCGCGTTCGACGCCAAAAGCCGCGCTGCAACTTTACACCCGCGCTGCGGACAAACTCGAAGCCGCGATCGGCGTCCAAGTCGGCCGAAGTCTCGACCGCACCGGGTAACGTTCGACGAGGTCACTCGTGCCAGCCGCGGATGCATATCCGCGGGCGCCCGCACATATTCATGTGCGGCCAGGGAAGATACGGGGGTGGGCCGGCGCCTACCGAAGCGACTCACAACGCAGGGGGACTTTGTTCAGCAATCGGCATGGGCTCGGCCCCGATGCGCTCTTGACGATCAAGCCAGTCGAGCATCTCCCGGATGCTGGCGGTGGCGAGGCAGATGTAGGTGTCGGCTCCGCCGTAATAAAGGTGGAGCGTGTCGCCGTCATCCCCCACGGTGTAGCCGCAGGGGAACACCACGTTGTTCACGTCGCCCTCGCGTTCGTAATCAGCTTCCGGTCCGAAGATCCAGGTGTCGCCTCGGCGCAGGCAGACTTCGGGGTTCTCTAGATCAAACAAGGCCAAACCGAGGCGATACAGGCTCCCCGAGGCGGTGTCTCGAACGCCGTGGTAGATCATGATCCAGCCCTGGTCGGTCTCGATAAGGGGCGGTGAGAGGCCGATTTTGTTGGCGTCCCACCAGCCGCCGCGCCGGGCTCGCAGAATGAGCTTGTGGTCTCCCCAATGGCGCAGATCGGGCGAGTATGAGATCCACACGTGCGCGCCAAGCGGAGTCGATGGTCGATGGATCATGGCCCATCGGCCGTCAATCTTCCGGGGCAGCAGCGCCGCGTCCTTGTCCTCCGGCGACATCACCACGCCGCAGCGCTCAAAGTGGCGGAAGTCCTCGGTCATCGCCAAGGCAACACCCGGTCCGCCCCACGAGAACGCTGTGTACACCACCACGTACTTGCCCAAATCCTCCACGTAGGTGATTCGCGGATCCTCGATTCCCCACAGCTCTTCGGGGTGGCGTCGGGGGTGCGGGGCCATACTCGGCTCGGAGTCGATCTGCCAGTCGCTGATCCCGTCGGGGAAGAAAAGCTGTCAGGATTGCCCTGTAGAAAACCCCAAATGTTCGGCGCTTGTTCGGTTGCGCTTTCTCATCTGCGACTATAGAACATGGAGCATGAGCTACACATCCAAGTCGCCAAGGAGGGTGACGTTGGCAGCGATGAAGGTAGGGCAACGGAGTCTGCCACGATATGCACATCGCTTTGCGCCCAAAACCTTTACGCAGGCGCAGTTGTTCACATGTCTGGTATTGAAGCAATTCTTCGCAACCGATTATCGAGGCATCGTGGAATATCTGCATGACATGCCTGAACTATGCAAAGCCATGCAGCTCACAAGAATTCCGCATTACACAACACTGCAAAAAGCATCTCGCAGATTATTGTGCTTTTCCAGCGTCAGAGAACTGTTGCTAGCATCAGTTCAAATGAATTCACAATCACGCAACAGGATCGAATACGCCGTTGCTGATTCCTCCGGATTTGAGTCGGGACGCATCAGCCCCTACTTTGTTCGCCGATGTGCGCGCGGTCATAGAAAGCTGAAGAACCCCTTGTATCAGACCGCTCGCTATACCAAGTTCCCCAAGTTGGCCATCATCTGCGATTGCTCGACGCACATGATTCTTGCAGCCTGGCCTACACGTGGGCCGACGCCGGATGTGCATCAACTTGGGAAGTTGTTAAGTCAATTACACGCTGATCTCACACTACGTCGCTTGTTGTTGGATGCAGGATATGACAGTCATGCAAATCACCAGCGTTTGAGAAACGAACGCAATATACTCAGCTACATACCACCTCATCATGGTCGTCCTACAACCAAGCCTGCCAGCAGCGCGTTGCGTAGGTTAATGCAGCGTCACTTTGCAACAGCCGCTTCAAGGCAACGCATCCACTTTGGTCAGCGATGGCAGGTTGAAACTGCCTTCAGCATGATCAAACGTAATCTTGATCATGCGATTGCCGGGCGCAGTTACCATGCACAGAATCGAGGAATGCTTCTTCTGGCCATCACCTACAACATCACAATCTTCGTCTTTACTAAGATCGTTGAGGGGTTTTCTACAGAGCAATCCCGACACCTTTGTTTGTCCCGTCCTAACATAGAACCTGGTACAACTCTTGGGGGCAGGTCAGTAGGATTCGAGCCCACGACCTCCGGGTTATGAGAACATGAGCGGGGATCGCTGTAAACGTCCATCCTGATTGCAGTTAGAGAGATGCGCCGAATCCTCAGCACGGCAAAATGTGGCAAAACGGGGCGCGCCGACAAGCTCCGGACAAGCTCACGGGTGGTCCATCGACTCTGACAGATAGCCGATAGCGTAATGTAATGATGCTGACCACTATTGGCCGGTCGGTGGACCACGGGGTGGATTCCGGTCGATGGCGCTCGTGACTGGCAAGAGGATAAAGATGCGACAAGTTGCTGTTACACGGACAACTCATCGATTCCTGCCTGATCCACGCCGGGTGATCGTCAAGCCGCACCTTCCCGGCGAGGAGACCTACACCCCCGACGGCAAGTCACGGGTGAAGGTGGTGCTGGAGCGGATCCTGGCGATCCCGGATCGGGAGGTTGCCGGCATTCTGGACAACGTGCTCCAGGACTTCGCGCACCGCCACCATGACTTCACGCAGGTGCTGCAGCACAACTTTCAGATGGTCGAGCATCATCTCGAGCAGGATGTCAGGCTCTCTGAGGAGCGACGTCTGCTGATCGGGGCATACTTCTCCCACGAGTACTCGATTGAAGCGGCGGCCCTCTTCAACCCTTCGATGGTGCCCGCTCCGGACCAGAGCGGTCTGGCCTCCGGCGAGCAGCGCTTCATCATGAGCGTGCGGGCAGTTGGCGAGGGCCACGTTTCGTCGATCGGGTTTCGCACCGGGGTGATCGACGAGCGGTGCAACCTCACGTTTGAACCCATCAGCCGCTACGCCATTACGGGAAACCGCAAGACCCCCCTGTACGACAAGCACCTGTTCGGATCCAAGCTCGAGGAACTTGGCGCAGACCACGACATCGTGTCGCACGTCCTGGGTCCGCTCCCGGAACAATTCACCTTCGACGACTTGGAACGAGGGTTGGCATCGCTCAATGAGGAACATCTTTCTCGCGCCATTGGCCACGAGACTGTCAAGATGGTCCACCTCCTCGCCTCCTCGAACTACGTCGTGACGTATCCGCGCGAGTCGGCGGTTTCGGAACGGATCATCTTTCCTGCGGGCCCCAGGGAGACACAGGGCATGGAGGACGCGCGGTTTGTCCGGTTCGTACACGACGACGGATCGGTCATCTACTATGCGACCTACACCGCATACGACGGGTTTGAGATCTTGCCTCAACTTATCGAGACCAACGATTTTCTGTCGTTTCGAGTCTCGACGCTCAACGGTGCGTGTGCCCAGAATAAGGGGATGGCATTGTTTCCTCGTCTGATCGACGGCAAGTACACGATGCTCTCTCGCTTCGACAAGGAGAACTCCTATCTGATGCGGTCAGACAGAGTGCGGTTTTGGAGCGACACCCAGATGCTCCAGGCACCGATGCGACCATGGGAACTCATCCAAATCGGCAACTGCGGCTCGCCGATCGAGACTGAGGCGGGCTGGCTAGTCCTCACGCACGGCGTGGGGCCGATGCGGTGCTACGCCATCGGCGCCATTCTGCTAGATCGGGACGATCCCAGCCACGTCATCGCCCACCTGCCCGATCCGCTCTTGGTGCCCGAGGAGGATGAGCGGGAGGGCTACGTGCCCAACGTCTTGTACTCCTGTGGCGGCATGGTGCACCGCGATACTCTCGTTCTTCCGTACGCGTTCTCCGATGTCGGGATCAGGGTCGCTCTGGTTCGGCTGCCCGACCTGCTCGATCGACTGGACGAGCACCGATGTGATGGATGAAAGATATGAGGCCCGAAGGAACAATAGCAAGGGCAGTCTCGATACCTGCTCCGGCCGGCCCCCGAAGACGCGGTTGTTCACGCGCATCAGTCATGCTCCGGTCCTCTCGCGCCGATGCAGCGCCACGACCGTGCGATATGCTCGGAGGTAATCGTCGACCATGCGTTCCCGGCTGAAGCGAGTCTCCACGGACGCCCGGATGCGGTGGCGATCCAGACTTCCGAGGGCTTGGACTGCGGCGGTCGCTTCCTCGACGGAATTCACCAAGAACCCGTTCTCGCCGGGTTGAATGAGCTCGGGCATCGACCCTCGGGCGCAGGCGATGACCGGAGTGCCGCAGGCCATTGATTCCACGACGCTGAGGCCGAACGGCTCGTCGAAGTTGATCAGGTGCAGCAACCCGCAGGCTCTCCCGAGTACCTCGCAGCGGCGATCGGGGCCGACCGAGCCGATGTACCGCACGTGCTTCACGTCCAAGCGCGGCGCCACCTTGCGGTCGAAGTATCCCTGGTCCTGAATGATGCCAGCGATAACGAGCGGCTTGCCGACCCGCGACGCCACTTCGATGGCCTCTGCGGTACCCTTGTCAGGGTGGATCCTTCCGAAGAAGAGCAGGTAGTCGCCTTCCTCGGGATAATGGACGAATTCCTCGATCTCGATGCCGTGGTGGATAGTCGCCACGTACGTGAGCTTCTCGTGCCGATTGGCGTCGCTGATCGCGACATAGTACGTAGATCCGTCGTACTTCTCGTACACCGGGACGATCTGCGGCGATGAAAACCCGTGGATCGTTGTGAGCACCGGCGTGTCCACCAAACCGCTGTAGGTCAGCGGCAGGAAGTCGAAGCTGTTGTGAATCAGGTCGAACTCGTCGGCCCGCTCGAACACCGCGGAGATGTGAAGGCACTCGCAGACCTTGGGGTTGAGGGTCGGGTCTTCGGAATACCCCCGCGGCGCAGTCCCGGCCAAGCGTGCGGTGGTCACTGAATCGGCCGTCGCGAACAGAGTTACGTCGACGCCTCGCTCGACCAGGCCTTCGGTGAGCAGCGACACGAACCGCTCCCAGGGACCGTAGTGCTTCGGTGGCACCCGCCAGGAGATCGGCGCCAGCATGGCCACTCTCAGACCCGACGGGTGAGGTTCACGCGATTGCGGCGACATGGCGCTGTGGAGTGTACCGGCGAAAGCTTGGGCAACGCAGCGCGGACGAAAGGGCTGCGCCGATTCATCTTTGGTTCTTGCCGGGCGGGTCCGGGCATGATCCCGGATCCGGAAGGCGGAATGCCCCGCACCTCCGTTGGCATTGCACAGCTGCCCATCCACAGTGGATGCTGACGAAGACATGTCTACATGGAAGACGAATGAACTTACGTCCCGGCCGTGAGCAACAGCTCCCCAGCTGGAACTTCGATAATGGTTTCAGCTAAGCGCATCTCCACTAGCGACAGCAAGAAGGCCAGCATGGACTCGGCGCCCAGGTTGCGATTGATGTCGTCGGGTTGAAGTCCGTCGTGGCAGCCGCCGGAGCTCGGATCATAAACCGGTATGCGCAGATCGTTTCTGCCCACAAACCAATCGAAGGCGCGTTGTGCTTCGACCCTCCATCGGTCCTCGCCGGTCGCCCGGTAGGCCTCAAGGCACGCCGAAACCATGGCATGGGCCTCGATCGGCTGCTGATCGAATCGGGCCCGCTCGCCGCCTTTGGGGTAGAAGCCGTTGCACCCGATGGGGACAAAGTGCCCCTCGTCAGCTTGTTGCACCTCCGCCAGCCACGCAAGGGCCTCGAGCGCGGCTTGGACCATGTCGTCCCGGGACATCGATCGCCCAGACACCAGCAGTGCATGGGGCAGCTTGGCGTTGCAGTAGGTGAGCACGTCTTCGAACCACGGCCAATCCGGATCACCGTTGGCCTGGTACATCTCTAGCAGACGCTCGGCGAGCACACGCTGGGCATCCTCGGCAATCCGATCACCCGAGAACCGCGTGAGGTATTCGTTGATTCCCAGCAGCGAGAATGCCCACGCCCGCGGACTCTTAAACTGCAGGACGGGTGGGAGGCTGGCTTCGAACAGTTGGCCCGCCCACTCCTGAATGCCCGGCCGCCGCCAATGCGCAACCACCGTGCCCAGGGCCCACGTGGTACGGCCGTGGCTGTCTTCTGAGCCGGGCTCGTCCAGCCATCTCCGATCGTGGGAAAGGAAGTTGCGGAAGCGTTTGGTCTCGCGGTCGAACCCATGCTGGATGAACGCCATGTACCGCGAGGCCAGGCCGAACAACTCCTGGGAAGGGACGTCCG
This sequence comes from Planctomycetota bacterium, assembly GCA_022563315.1. Classification (GTDB taxonomy): domain Bacteria; phylum Planctomycetota; class Phycisphaerae; order Phycisphaerales; family SM1A02; genus JADFNO01. Next base: position 10,839 of record JADFNO010000091.1, read on the forward strand.
CGATTTCATCGACCAACACGCAGAAGATCAGGGCCCGAGCGTTGTCATCAATGCAGTAGCCAGCTGAGTAATCAGGTACGCAGAAGGTCGCGTGCTGCAGCATCCCCGTGCCGTCGGTCATCCGACGAAGATGATCCAGCTTCAACAGCGGCAGTTCGCCCGGACCCTTGTTCAGCGTGGTGGCTTCGAAGGCAGGTCGAGGCTGATGCAGCCGGTTGTCGCGCGAACGCTCGAACGCTTCCATGTAGCGGCGGGCAACCTTGGCCCAAGTCATCTCCCGGCCAAGCAGGTACGCCCGCTTGCGCATCGCGTCTCGCCGAACGGGATCGTCCAGCAACGCAATGACCGCCTCCGCGATTGCGGGCGAGTCGTTGATCGGCACCAGCACGCCGCGGTCCTCGGCGAGCAGTTCCTCAGCATGCCAGTAGGGCGTGGAAACCACGGCCTTGCCCGCGCCCACCGCATAAGCCAGCGTTCCAGAAACGACCTGGTGAACGTCGGGGTACGGCGTGACATAGAGGTCTGCCGCCCCCAGAAACTCCATCAGCTCCTCAGTGCTGACGAACCGATTGTGGAAGATCACGCTGCCTTGAACACCTCGCTCCCGAGCCAGTTGTTGTAGGCCTAACCGGTAGATCTCGCCCTGGTGCCGCTTCAGCGTGGGATGCGTCGCCCCCAAAATGATGTACACCACGTCGGGGTGGCGATCGATGATGGCCGGCAAGGCTTCGATGACGTGCTCGATGCCCTTGCCCGGCCCGAGCAGACCGAACGTGAGCAGAACCTTCTTGCCTTCGACACCGAACTTGTCCTTGTAAAAACTCGGGTCCACGAACGGCACGTCGTGGATGCCGTGGGGGATCAGCTCGATCTTCTCATCCGCAACGTCGTACACGTCGCGCAGCAGTTCAACGCCCCGATGGGTCATCACAACCAGGCTGTCGCAAAGGTCCGCCAGCTCGTCCATTACCGCCCGCTGGCTCGCATCGGGTTCGCTGAGGATCGTGTGAAGGGTGGTGACGATCGGCATGCGCAGCTCGCGGAGCAGGGCGAGGATGTGACTGCCCGCCGGGCCGCCGAAGATCCCGAACTCGTGCTGGAGATTGACAACGTCCACATTGTTGATGTTCAGGAAGTCCGCCGCCCGCCGATACGACGCAATCTCCTTCTCCGCGATCTCGAACCAGACTCGGTCGGGGTAGTCGTATCCGTCGTTCATGTCGTTGACGGGGACGACGAAGACCTCGGTGTGGCGAAACGCGCGGGCCAGAGCATCGGTCAGGTCGCCGGTGAAAGTGGCGATCCCACATTGACGAGGCAGGGAGGTGCCGATGAACGCGACGCGCTTCAGCGCTGGTCGTCTCTTGCGGGGCATAACGCTCCTGGATCTGCTAGTGAGGCCACGGCCGGACGCGGACTAGCGGCAGCTTGGCATCCCCGACCGTAGCCCCTATTCTAGCCCGCCCTCGACCAACCTGCCAAGGCGGCGAAGTGCCGTCGGCGGGCGGTCTCTCCCTTTGTATCGCAGGACGTCGCCCATGGCCACCACCGGCACCATCATCCAAGTCATCGGCTCCACCTTCGACGCTCAGTTCCCCGAGGCGGATATGCCCGAGATCTACAACGCCGTCAAGTGTGAGATCGACATACGAGGCGACAAGACGACCCTCGTCGGTGAGGTCGCCAAGCACCTCGGCGGCGGCCAGATCCGGTGCATCGCCCTGGCCGGCACCGACGGCCTGCGCCGCGGCGACGACTGCGTGGACACCGGCGGGCCCGTCACCGTACCCGTCGGCGAAGCGGTGCTCGGTCGCGTGTTCAACCTCTTCGGTGAGCCCATCGACGAAAAAGGACCGGTCAACGCCACCAAACGCCTACCCATCCATCGTGAGCCGCCAAAATTCACCGAGCTCAACCCCAAGACCGAAATGCTCGAGACCGGCATCAAGGTGATCGATCTGCTTTGCCCGTTTGTCCGCGGCGGAAAGATCGGCCTGTTCGGCGGGGCCGGCGTAGGCAAGACCGTCATCATTCAAGAAATGATCGCGCGCGTCGCCCGTGAGTTCGGCGGCTACAGCGTCTTTTGCGGCGTCGGCGAGCGAACACGCGAGGGCAACGACCTCTGGCTGGAAATGCAGGAAGCCGAGTACACCGACGAGAACGGCCGGACCGCCAAGGTCATCGAGAAGGTCGCCATGGTCTTTGGGCAAATGAACGAGTCGCCCGGCGCACGCCTCCGCGTGGGTCTGTCCGGCCTGACCATGGCTGAAGACTTCCGCGACAGCTCCGGCAAGGAAACGCTGCTCTTCATTGACAACATCTTTCGCTTCACCCAGGCGGGTGCGGAAGTTTCCGCGCTTCTGGGTCGAATGCCTTCGGCGGTGGGCTATCAGCCGACGCTTGCGACCGAAATGGGGCAGCTCCAGGAGCGAATCACCTCAACAACCAAGGGCGCGATCACCTCGGTTCAGGCGATCTACGTTCCCGCCGACGACTTGACCGACCCGGCGCCGGCGACCGCATTCAGCCACCTCGACGCCTTCGTCGTACTCGAGCGCAGCATCACCGAGAAGGGCATCTACCCCGCGGTCGATCCCATCGCCTCGACCTCGCGCATACTCGAACCCGGGACGATCGGCGATCGGCACTACGCCGTGGCCCGCAAGGTGCAGACGATTCTACAACGCTACCGCGATCTTCAGGACATCATCGCGATCCTCGGCGTGGACGAACTTGCCGAGGAAGACAAACTCGCCGTGGCCCGGGCCCGCAAGATCGAGCGGTTCTTCAGTCAGCCGTTCTTCGTGGCTGAGCAATTCACCGGCCTCAAGGGCATCTACACACCGCTTGAGGAAACGATCGATTCGTTCGACCGGTTGGCTGAAGGCGAAGGCGACGATCTGCCGGAAAGCGCGTTCATGTACGTCGGCACACTCGACGACGCCAAAGCCAAGGCCGAACGCCTGGCCGTAGAAGTCTAGTCGCCAACACATCCCACACACCAACGACAACGCCCACGGATTCAATCGCTGGGCGTCGTTGATTGCGAGCGCGCGCAGGTTTGGCGCGGCCGAGGGGGGGCGACCGGGTGCCCTGCTCTCAGCCGTCACCCTAGCGGTGGGTCAGTGGTGACCGTGGCCATGGCCTCGGCCGTGGCCGCCGTGACGACCGTGGCCGCCG
>JADFNO010000007.1 GCA_022563315.1 Planctomycetota bacterium
AGAACCGTCGTATTGAAGACGACATCATCATACGACTCGTCGATTTCGAGAAAAGTTCCCGTCTGAATGTAGCAGCCGTATTTCTTGGCCAAGGCGACATAGCGATCAGTGTGCTCGTTGGGGACCTCAACCGCGAGCCGATCCCGCAGCTTCGCCACACTGTCATAGATCGGGGCGGCGTGGGCAAACTCAGGAAACACCAGCAGCCGCACATCGAAGAACGGCTCGTAGCCGACGATCGTATGCTCGATCATCTCGCACATGCGCTTGGTGCGCTGGGCGATCTGCTCCCGATCGGTCGGGCAGTCAAAGGCAGTCTGGCAGGCGGCGGCGTAATAAAGGTTCGTCATCGGCATTACAGTCCGGCAGCTCAGTTCACTTCCAGAGGCGCAAGATGATACGGGCATTCCGCCTGGTCAGCAGTGATCAGAATCTGAACGCCACGGTCGTCACATGCGGGGCATGACCGATAAGAACTCCTGCCAACGCCTGCGTCGCCGAAGTCCGGCCGGAGAATCCACATCTCTTGACACTGCTTCTCGATTCTCCGCAGCTATCCCACGGCGCGTGCGTGGTCCCGGATGGGCCGATCCGAGCAACGCCGCTTGGCCATCAGGGAGTAGATCGTACAGTCGATTTCTGACAATCATATACAAGTTCCCGAAAACTTCAGACGCAGCACTCACCGGCACGAACCGCATCACCTGTTTGCACGTGAGCTGAAGGAAGGGAGCTTGCACATGACCGAGCCATCGCACCTCAGGATCCAACGATCGTTTTCTCATCTCGCCTCAGCCGGCATCGCCTTGATGGTGCTGGCGCCGGCCAACGCCGCCCCGTTCCAATCCCCAGACGACGCACCGGATGAGATCCGGCTGGGGGGCATCGTCCGCGATTTCCGCGAGCGAACAGTGCCGGGCGGCCACCCGGACTTTGAGCGTCAGCCCGATTACGGCTTTGGGCATTATGCGGGCAACATCGAACTGCTTTTGAGCGACGACGGCAAGCCGGTGTTTACCGGCAACGGCTACAAGGTGAGCTCGCAATGGAAGGACAGCCAGAGCCGTCCGATCGCGCCCCACCTGTACAACCGCTCATACACGTCCGGCGACAGCGACGAGCCGGAGCCTCCCAAGCATACCACCGCTATTCTTCGGGACAGTGACGGCGTCGATGCCTATGAGGTTTCACTGATCTCAGCCCAGTTCAATCCCGATGGAACGAGCACGTGGACCTACCAGGTGCGCGAGCTTGGCACCGGCAAGGACCTCAGCCACTGGGCGTTGAAGCTCGAGCCGACGCATCAGGTCATGCCGGGCACAACCGATGGGTACGACTTCGGCGAGGACGGATCCACGAATTTCTTTGGTATCAAGTGGGACGTTGACGACGATTTCACTGACGGCACGTTCACCATCGTCCTGGACCAGCAATACCTCGGCGACGTTGATTGGAACGGCGTTCTGGTCAAAGGCGGTAACGATGATGATCATGAAGGACTGTTCGTCCCGACCGACGAGCTTGCCACGACCGAATCACCGTTCCCCTCGGGATCGTTGCTCAGCACTGATCCGAGTCTGGGCGACAGCGCAGGCGCCGCAGGCGTCGTCGACAACGGCGGCATCCAGTCTGCGGACAGCTTCGATCAGTGGTTCCGCGACACGCTCGGCGTGAACGTCTCCGCCCCGCTCACCCTGACCTTGCTTCGCCAGCCGGACGGCACCTACGTCTTCGACGACAATCTCGACGCGAACTACAGCGGCCTGGGCGGGTTCTTCCCCATCGACGATCGAGCGTTCGGGAACTCCGCCGGCAGCCCAGATCACAATTTCCACTTCACGTACGAGCTGCACGCGACCTTCACCTACGATGCGAACGCGGAACCGTTCTTCAGCTTCACCGGCAACGACGACGTCTGGGTTTTCGTTGACGAGAAGCTGGCCATCGACCTCGGCGGCGTCCACGCTGCGGCGGATCAGTACATCGATCTGACTCGTCTCGGGCTCGACGACGGCGAAACCTACACGCTTGCTTTCTTCTTCGCCGAGCGTCACCGCACGCAATCGAACTTCAGAATCACGACCAATCTGATTCTGACGGGCAGCAGCCTGCCCACCGTCTCGCTGGTGTACGACTAACGCACGGCGGCCCTCATTGCCCCCCCCATCTCGTTCGATCCGAAGCGACAAGCCTGGGCTCATGTGAGCCCAGGCTCTTTCTTGAGTCAGCGATAGTAGGGAAATCAAAACCGCTGCCGTCGGTCGCCCACCTAGCCCCAATTGCCGAGGAGGATGAGTAGATCCTTGACGCCGACGGTGCAGTCGCCATCGAAGTCGGCGGGACAGTTGTTGCAGTCGGCGCATGGGCCCCAACTTCCGAGCAGGATGAGCAGATCCTTCACGCCGACGACGCCGTCGCCGTCCAGATCGCCGAGGATCACGACCACAGTGAAGAACAGGTCCTTGCCCGCGCCGAGATTATCCGCCGAATCAAGCGCGGTCACGAAGTACGTGATGGTTCCGCCCTGGGGTTGGCCGGGGATTTCACCGCGCCAAAGCGAATTGCCGCTCCAGGTCATGGGAACCTCTCTAGCCGGGCCCGCGCCGACGGAGTAATTCAGCGTCACGCCGTGATCGAAAAAGCCGCGGTCGGAAGTGACTTGATCGTAAATGACGGTTCGCACGACGTAGGGCCCGACGGTGTCGCCGGTGTCTTTGAGTTGCTCAGTCCGGACGATGTTGGGCGGAATCGTGTCGGCCGGCCCGTTGTTGATGTAAATGCGGTTCTCGAAGTTGCCCGATTCGCCCTGTGCGGTGACGATGTCGAGCTTCCCGTTGCCGGTGAGATCAGCGACCATGATGTCGAGCGAGGAGTCGCCGATGACCGTGATCAGACCGGAAACCTGGGTGAAGTTCCCATTGCCGTCGTTGTTGTAGATCCGTTCGCCGCCGGAGCCGAGCCTGGCGATGATGAGGTCGAGGTCTCCATCATTGTCGTAGTCAAAGAACTTGCTGTCGTTGTCGTCGAGACTGGAGTTGGGCGATATCTGACCGCTTATGTTGGTGAAGGCGCCCGTTCCATCATTGTCGAGCAGGAGTTCAGTGGTGCCGGCGCCCGCATTGATGCCGAGGAGATCGAGATCGCCGTCTCCATTGATGTCACCGAAATCGTAGGAATAGCAGGAGCTGTCAGGCGGGATATCGGTAACAAGTGAGAATACGCCGGTCCCGTCGTTTCGGTAGAGTCGGCTGTTGTTGCTGCCGGTGCTGGCGGTCTTGACATCCAAGTCGAAGTCACCGTCGATGTCTCCGAAGATGCAATCCATGTTGTTGCAGACGTTGCCGAGCGGCAGGCGCCCGACCGTTTCGTCAGTGAAGAAGCCCGCGCCATCGTTGAGGTACAGGCGGTACTGGCCGCAGCCGAAGCGATTGGTGGATCCGCTGGTGATATAGATGTCGAGATCACCGTCGTTGTCGACATCCCCGAACTGCGCGCGGGAGCTGCTGAGGGTGATATCAGGTAATTGTGTGGCGGTGACATCCGTGAAGAAACCGGCGCCATCGTTGGTAAAGAGGTGGGGCAGCTTGTTGAAATCCTGGGCGAAGATCAGGTCGAGATCGCCGTCATTGTCGATATCGCCGAGCTCGACACCACGACACCAGCCGGAAAAGTTGAGCCGGGCCGCAGACTCATCGGTAAAGACGCCGGACCCGTTGTTGATGTAGACACGTTGTGTTTGAATTGGGCCCTGCGATGAGAAGTTGCCGCCGTTGGCGAAGATGATGTCCAGATCACCATCGCCGTCGATATCGCCGATCGTGAGCTGATTCGTGTATTCCGTGGGGTTCGGCAGCGGGAAGTGCGTTGATGTCTCCTCGACGAATTGAAGTCCTTCTACCTGGGCGCTCGCACAGAACCATGGGTAGAGTCCAAGCACGACCGGCACCGCCACCAAATACGTACTACGAAGCATGCGGGTGTCCTTTCCGTAGCAGGTCCCGTGCCGTGGCGGGTGGGAGTCACCGGCTGCGTTTGTCAACCAAGAGCGGATCGCCGCAATGCGGCGCGAGCGGGTGTGGTCTGCAATCTCTAGAATCTAGCATATTGGACCGATGAACCCCAAGGAAAATCGCCCGTAATGCGAGCCAGCCACTACCCAGAGGCGTAAGCGACCTCGGGCCGGCAGCGTCGGGCTGGGCTTCTCGATCGGCTCGCCACGGCCGGTGGATTGAGGGATATGATTCAATAGCCAGCACGACACGGTGATCCATGCCCACCTATGTGTATCAAGTCATTACCGACGACGGCTCCGAAGGCGAGACGTTTGAGGCGTTTCAGAAGATGTCGGATCCGCCGCTGACCAAGCACCCCGAGACGGGCCAGCCGGTTCGGCGTGTGATTCAGCCGCCGATCATCCCCGGCCGGTGGTCCGAGCACGGTACGAGAAAGATGCTCAGCAACGACAATCTCGATCGGATCGGCTTCACGAAGTACGAGCGCGCCGGCGATGGGCGTTATGAGAAAAAGGCCGGCAAGGGGCCGCGAACGATCCACCCCGGGCCGTAGCCCCGCAGGCTCTTCGATCAAGCCTTCAAGCCTTGGGCAAGAATGTCGCGATGTCCCGATGCCTCGGCGCGATGATTCCTCGTTCCTAGCCCCAATTGCCCAAGAGGATGAGCAGATCGGGCACGCCGACGGAGCAGTCGTCGTCAATGTCGGCAAGGCAGTCAGCGCAATCGTCGCACGGGCCCCAACCGCCCAGGAGTATCAGCAGATCCTTCACCCCCACCGTCCCGTCGCCATCGAGATCACCGGGCCGGGGAAAGACGACCACGTTGGTGTAGATATCCGCGTCACCCTTGCTGGTGTCGAGATAGATCGGGTAAACACGGTCACCTGCGACAGCCATCCCGAGGTAATCGCCGATGAAAATTCCTCCGACACTCAATGCGCTATTCCAAGAATTAGGGGTGAGCCGGAACTCGTGCCAGGTATCGCCGCCGTCATCGCTGTAGGTGTAGTAGGCGTCGAAGAACCCGTTGAAAACGTTGTCGTCCTGAATCGTGTGGCGAGAATCGAGGAAGACGATATGGATTCGCCCCCGCTTATCGACCTCGAGCCAGGGAAAGAACTGGTCGCCCGGCGGATCGTTATCGCCGTTGATGACGACCGGGGTCGTCCAAGTGGTGCCTTGATCGGTTGACTTGTTGAAGTACAGATCGACGTTCGCATTGCCGTCGACGATGTCGGTCGTATCGAAGTAGACGGCATAAAGGTTGCCGTTATTCATATCGACGTCGAGGTAGTTTAGCGACGGTACACGGAAGGCACCGGGGAACCGCGAGCCATCTTGGGTGCCCCACACATCCATGCGCGTGGCGATCGTATGCGTGGTGAAGCTGGACCCGCCGTCGAGGCTGCGCTTGAGCTTCACGCCGGAGCCGATATCCCAATAGGCGATATAGACCTCGCCGTTCGGTCCGACGCGAGGCAGAAACCCCAAGCCGCCCCCGAGGCTGAGCGGATTCGTCCAGGTGTGACCCATGTCGTCGGAGCGGATCACGCCGCGGTTGTAGGCGATGAACAGACGCGTAGAGTCTGGGTTATCCGGTCTCCTGCCGGCGGCCATCCATCCTTTGTCAGCCCCTTTAGAGGCCATCACGGTCGGGGCGAACTCAGTCTGATCGGGATCGAGCCGCGCAACGTACAATCCGGGGTTGTAGCCAAAGCTTATCGCGCCGGCCCAGAGCGTGCCTGTGCGATCGTCGAACGCCGTGAACGGATCACCCTCGATACGCGCTTGATTGGGCGGCGGCGGTCGAAGAAGAAAGTCACTCCACGTCTGCCCGCCGTCGAAGCTGAGGCTGAAGCCCGACTTCACCCCACTCCGACGATAGTCGTTCCACCCGGCCACGATGCGAAGCGGATCCATCTCGCTTGCCGCAGCGGTGGTCTCGTTCGCCGCCGCTGTTCCTCCCCCAACGTCAATGCGCACCTGCGGTCCGATCGTCGGCATCTGGGCCGAGGCAACGAGCCCCGGCATCATTAGAGCCGCGTGGAAACCAAGGATCGCTACCTTCGACCGGCGAGGTATCAAGCCTCCGAAGCACATTGTGATGAACATCTATCGCCTCCGCAACGGGTTATCAGGCGGCCTCGCCCGGCAATACCGCGGGCGTCCAGCCCTTATTAGGATACACGCCGACCCCGCCAAAGGAGCGTGCAATTGCCCGCTGAGAGCGAAAAATCTCGTCGCCGGGGACGGTCGGGTCAGATTCCCGCTGCGCATATCCGCTGCAGGTGCTACAGTGAGATTGTCCGAAGCGCCCAGAGAACGCCTGGAAAACTTGGAGAACCGCAATGAGCTTGATCGGACATCGCGTCGTGTTGATCACGTTCATGGCCGGGACGATGCTAGTCGTCGGCTGCCAATCAGCTCAGCCCTCGCCCACCGTCGGCATCAAGCCGCCGCCGTCGCCCGAAAACATCAAGGAAGAACGGTTCCACCAGGCGATCGAAGGTCTGAACTTCGAGACCGGCTTTGTGGTGGTCGATCCGATCGGCCGGCGGCCCAATACGCGACTCGCCTCCAAGCACCACGCCGAAGGTGTCGAGGCGTATAACCAAAACCGGATCATCGATGCGATTACCTCGCAAAACAAGGCCGTGCGCACCGATCCGAATTGGCCCGTGGCATACAACAGCCTCGGTCGGGCACTGCTCGGTGAAGGGGAAGGCGAACTTGCCACAGCGGCCTTCCGCACCGCGCTGGCGCTTGACGAGCAATACACCGAGGCACGATTCAACCTGTCGTATGCCGTCGCGGGACTTGGAGATCAAGAAGAGGCAATCGAGCTTATGAACGGCGTCGTTCAGGCCCAGCCGGACAATGTCCAGGCCCACGAACGACTCGCCATCTGGCATTACTACCTCGGCGAGTACGAGACCGCGTGGTCGCATGTACACCGGGCGCAGAATCTCGGCCACGCCATGCCGCCGCAGTTCATGGTTCTGCTTCAGAAGCAGTCGCCCGAGTCGTAACCGCCTGACCGTACCCAACACGTGGTTACGGCTCGTCGTCAACGGCCCGCAGCACGAGGGCGTTCGCGCCGTAATCCTTCAGATCACCCAAAGCCGGTCCGCCAATGGGCTCAGCGAAGATGAGGTCCGGTCCGTTCAGCGTCCATAGACGGATGAGGCTGTCAGCGCCGGTCTCGACGGTCCTCACCTCGACCCGCAGGGGATTGATCCTGCTCTGTTCAGCCTCGACGCCGGTCGCTTTGGTGAAGGAATTGATGGCGGCGATGATGCTCGATTGGCTCGTTCCGCTGGCGAACGTGAACTGCTGCGTACCGTCGTTTCCGGTTATCTCGATCCTGAGCGCACCCTTGCCGCCGTTGGAATAGGTAGAACTGGTAAACAAGAATGTAACGGCGGCGGCGGCCGGGGCAGCACACATTCCAAGTGGTGCTGGTTGAGTTTCAAAGGGTGTGGCCTGGCTTACAGCTCGGTCGATCAGCGCCAAGCTTCTGGCGATCTCCCGCGCACGGGCACGTGCGCTACTGCCAACAGTGTCATCGACGGCTCGTGCCGCTTGAAGTGCCGCTTGAAGCTTGATCAATAGCACGCGCGTTTCGTGAAGACCCGGCGGCGTCGAGTAATCGCCACTCCGGCCCCGGTCCGCACGCCTGTCGGCGAAGGCCCGCGGCTCGGACACGCCGTTGAACGGCGCCAACATTCGAGAAGCGACGACCGTGCCGGCGAAACCTGTCACGAACACCGCAGTCGCGATTCGCTGAAATCGGCTCGGGACAGCGGACGACCCGCGGGCACAGCGAGAAGTCGAGTTGGTAAACGGCTTGTTCAAGTCGGATCTATTCATGGTTGCTGCGAAAGGGGCACCTTCATCAGGACGAACGTCCCGGTTTTATCAGGGCTCGTCAACGACGGCCCGCAGCACGAGGGCGTTCGCGCCGTAGTCCTTGAGATCAAAGAGCGTCGGCCCGCCGATGGGTTCAGCGAAGATAACTGGATTGCCCCACATTCGCACGAAGCTGTCTGCACCAACGCTTGTGGACCGCACCTCCACTCGAGCGGGATTCGGGACACTCCTTTCGGCTTCAAAGCCGAGCGTGGTTGAGAACGAATTGATCGCGCGAATGATGCTCGTCTGCGGTGTGCCGGACGCGAAGGTGAAATCCTGGATCCCGCCCACACCCTGAATCCGGATGGTGATACCCGAAGAGAGTTGAAACGCCCCGGTCGAGAGGTAGACGAGCGCAGCCGCGGCGGGCACGGCACACTCACCCTCAGCAAGGATCGCCGCCTCCTTGAAGTTGGCGGCCCGGACCACCTGATTGATGACCGCCAGACTCCTGGCAATCTCTCTCGCGCGCGCCATGGTTTCTTCTCTCGCGGACTCGCCTTCGGTCCGAGCCGTTGCGAGAGTACGGTGCAACTCCAGAAGCAGTTGGCGCGACTCGTCCAGACGGCGTATCGCTCGATCAGCGTCGCGTGACGCGCTTTGCGTATAGCCCCGCAGGGATACCATCGGAGTGGGCGCGTTGAACCCCCCAACCCCCGGATTCCCGGATACCGGGGCCAGAATGCGAGAGGCGGCGATGGCGCCCGCAAAGCCCGTCACAAACACGCCGGTTGCCAAACGCTGCAGGCGGCCGGAAAATTCGGATTGGCGGTTCGCCCTCGGACGGCGTACGGCCGAGCGCGATGCCTTGGAGTTGAGCGAAGTCACAATCGACCTCCTTAGTCTTGTTCGCGGTCCAGCAAGTACACCGGCGTGCGACGCGCTGTGGATTCGAGACGGTTCAGCTCCAGTTGGCGAGCAGAATGAGCAGATCGGCGACGCCCACGACTTCGTCAGCGTTCAGGTCGCCCAGACACTCAAGCGGCGGCGGCGGGCATGGTCCCCAAAAGGCCAGGAGAATGATGAGATCGGCCGAGTTCACCACGCCGTCGGAGTTCAGGTCGCCCAGCCACGGCTCGCAGGCGTCGGGAATGCCGTTGTTGTTGACGTCAGTGTCAGCAAGAGGATCAAAAACGTATGCCGAGCCCGAGGAACTGCCGAGATCGTCATGGGAGCGTGCTCCAGCGATCACCAGGCCACCATCAATCGCAACCGCTCCGCTGAACTCATCATACTGCGCGTTGTCCGATGCCACGAGCATGCCCTGCTCATTCCAACTCGCCGCGGCGGGATCGTATGTGTAGACATATGCAACCCCGGCATTTATCGCCGGGAAGTCATGCTTCGGCGCGCCCACAACAACGACGTTTCCTTCGATTGCGACGGGTCCGAAATTGTCGTAGCTGTCGCCGTCTGAAGCCACTAGCTTCGCTTCCTCAATCCATTGCGCAGCGCCAACGTCGTACCGATAGACATACGCCGCCCCTGCGTTGGAACCATTGTCATCATCGCCAGTGGCTCCGACTAGGCACACTTCACCGTCGATTGCCACGTGGCGGCCAAACCAATCCCCAGCTTCGCTATCCGATGGCACGAGCCTGATCTCTTCGATCCACACTCCGATCTTGGGGTAGTACCGAAAGATATAAGCCGAACCCGAATTGCTACCGCTGACATCATTCCTATAGGCGCCTACGATGATGCGATCTCCCGCGATATCGACAGCATTGCCGAACCAATCATTCGGCGATCCGTCCGAGGCCAACAGCTCGGCCTCTTGTATCCATGATCGGCCACCGTCCGCTGATCGAAAGACGTACACCCCTCCCACGTTCGAACCATTCCAACCATGGTCATGCGAGTACGCGCCGACGACCGCAACGTCGCCGCTGACGGCGACTGCGAACCCGAATTCGTCCTGACTGGCCCCGTCCGAGGCCAGCAGCTTAGCTTGCTCGATCCATTCGTTTGTGTCGGCGGTGTAGCGAAATACGTAGGCGGCGCCGGCATGGAACCCGATCTCGTCATTCCACCGCGCACCGACGATCGCAACATCGCCGCTGACATCCACAGATTCACCGAAGTAGTTGTATGTCTCACCATCCGAAGCGAGCAGCTTGGCCTGCTCGATCCACGACAAGCCATCCTGCACGAAGATGTATGCCGACCCTGATGCGTAACCGTTCGCATCATCGTTTCGCGCACCGATAATGCCAACCCCACCGCTGATCGACACCGAGATTCCGAAAGAATCGGACTGCGATCCATCCGACGCCAGCAACTCTACCAATTCACACTGACCCGAGCTTGTCTGGGCCATCCCACTTATCGCCAGCACGACGACACCCGGCAACACCATGCCTCGTGTGATATTGTGCAGTCGTCTCAACATCACGAAAGCTCCTTGAATCGTGACCGATCAGTCGAAGCGAACTTAGCCCCAAGCGCCCAGGAGGATCAGCAAATCGGTCACCCCCACGTTGCCATCGAAATCGAGATCGGGCGTACAAGCTGCGGGCGGATCGGGACACGGACCCCAAAATGCCAACAGAATCGCCAAGTCGTCTGAATCAACCACGCCATCGCCGTTCAGATCAGCCGGACGCAACGTGAACAGTGTCGCCGTATAGGGAAACTCGCAGTCGGCTTCATCCTGGAAGAACGGCGCTACATACACCCACCATGTTCCCGATCCCAGCAGCGCCGAGACGTAATTCTCCTGACAAGGCGCCGTTTCCGTAGAACTCACGAAGCAGGTCACGTCGGTGCAGTCTGCCGTCCCGCCATTATCCACGATCCCGATCAGCGTTCGGAATTCCGCGGTGACCAGCCAAGTGACGATCCGCGGCTCCGTCAGCACGAACTCGTACCAGTCCGTATCACGAGCGCCGGTATCAGGGTTGGACGCCGTGACGCCGCAGACGGTTTCGCCGTCGGCGATCGGAGAAAACACGGGCTCGGTCGAGTTGCACCCACCATTGATGAAATCATCAGGCAGGCCGTCGTCCCCCAACCCGCAGTTGGGCTCGTCTTCGAGCGTCGCACCATCCGGACAGTCAGCGCAAAAGGACGAGCTCATCGTCACGATGTACATACCGTGCGCGTTCACGAAACCATCAATCACGATGTAGTACGTCACGCCCGCCGACAACGCGACGCCGTCCAGATGAGAGGCGAAGGTCCGGCCGTCAGAGCCGAAGCAGTCGTCGTCACTGCAAGCAATTGGGTTGCTCTCGTCGGGGCACGAGCCTTCGAATATGAACAGCTCGGTATCGAACCCGGAACCGCACAGGCTGATCGTCACCAGTTCGTCCTGCTGCGGTGTGTAGCGGTACACGACATCGCGAGCGTGGGAATCGTTCGCTTCGCCAAACACGCAGGTCAGGGCATAATCGTTGGCGAAGAGATTCGTGTTTCCAACATCGACAAACGGCAGGGCGGTGATCTGGACCGCCGACGCGCAATTATCGCCGCCTTGAGCAGTGGCCTCAGCGGACGCAATCATCGCCGTGCCCAGGGTCATGACCCTGAATGCCCCAACTACACAGCGCCTGCACGAGCCTCGTGTGGCCATTTCGATTCTCCAGCTAGGAATGACTCAGCCGCGGCTGAATGCCCCCAAAAATGCGGTAAACGTGCCCGGAGACTTTTCGGCTGGATGAGTCGTCCGGCGACAGAACTTTGAGGTGAGAGTAGCCCGCCAAGCTCCGTCATCGCCCGGCACGCGACGCTCTACCGCCTCGATGCGCCGATGCCCCGGTGCACTGCTCAGTAATTCGGCGTTGGGGCGCGGTAGGCGTCGAAATCGATGCTCTTGAACCAGTCGATCGTCTTGGTCAGACCCTCTTTTAGCGCGGTCGTCGGCTGCCAGTGAAGCTTCTCACGCGCCAAACTGATATCCGGGCACCGTCGAGCCGGATCGTCCTCGGGCTGCGGCCGGCCGCAAATGATCTTCGACGACGAGCCGGTCAGCTCCTTGACGAGATCGGCCAGTTGGCGAATCGTGAACTCACCCGGGTTGCCGAGGTTGACCGGCCCGGGGAAGTCGTCCGGCGCGTCCATCATCTTGAGCAGACCGTCGATCAGATCGTCAACGTAGCAGAACGATCGCGTCTGCGAGCCGTCGCCGTAGATCGAAATATCCTCGCCGACGATCGCTTGGCGGATGAAGTTGCTCACGACGCGCCCATCAAACGGGTGCATGCGTGGGCCGTAGGTGTTGAAGATGCGCACCACGCGAATGTTGACGTTGTTCTGCCGACGGTAATCGAACATCAATGTCTCTGCAGCGCGCTTGCCCTCGTCGTAACAGGCGCGGGGGCCGATGGGGTTGACGTTGCCGCGATAAGACTCCGGCTGAGGGTGGACGGCCGGATCGCCGTACACTTCACTCGTGGAGGTGTGGAGCACCTTCGCTCGAACGCGCTTGGCCAACCCCAGCACGTGGATCGCCCCCATCACCGAAGTCTTGATCGTCTTGATCGGGTTGTACTGGTAGTGGCCCGGGGCAGCGGGACACGCGAGGTTGTAGATCTCGTCCACCTCGAGGAACAGCGGTTGGATCACATCGTGGCGGACCAGCTCGAAATTGCGGTGGTCCAGCAGGTGCTCGATGTTGGATTTCTGTGAGGTGAAGAAGTTATCGACGCAGATGACGTCGTCCCCGGCCGAAACGAGCCGATCGCAAAGATGTGAGCCGAGGAACCCAGCGCCGCCGGTGACGAGGATGCGTTTGGTCATGGGGGAACGAGAGGAGTTAGGAGTCAGGGGTCAGGAGTTAGGAGTGCGGAGTGAGGGGTCAGGGATCATACGCTGGTTGAAGGATTCGGTGATTCAAGGGACGATCTTGACATGTCACCGCCCGGAACACGGCAGCGGCTGGTCGTCGGCGCAATGACGGGGACCAGTATCGACGGAATCGACGTCATTGTCGCTCACATCGACGGCCAGGGGCTGGGGATCCGGGCCGAACTCATCAAGCATCTTGGGCGTGGGCTCGGGCCGTTGGCGGATGATCTTCGCCGGGCCGCTCAGCAGGCGCCGATGTCCGCTGGGCAGTTTGCGAGACTCAGCCTGGCCCTGGGCGAGCTGCATGCCTCAGCGATCGCTGAACTGCTCGAACCGAAGCAAGCGGTCGATCTCGTCACCGTACACGGGCAAACGATTATTCATCAGCCGCCGATCTCCTGGCAATTGATCGACCCGATGCCGATTGCGCGGGAGTTTGGGTGTCCGGTCATCTACGACCTGCGTCAAGCGGACCTGGCCGCGGGCGGACAGGGCGCCCCCATCACGCCGATCGCGGATTGGATTCTGTTTCGTCAGGCCGAGCGTACACGAGCGATCGTGAACCTCGGAGGATTCTGCAATGTCACGATCATTCCTCGTGACGGTGCGCCCAATGCCGTAGCCCATATAGAAGGATTCGATGTCTGTGCGTGCAATCACGTGTTGGATGCGGTGGCCCGTGAGGCGTTGGGCGAGCCGTTCGACGAAGGTGGTCGGGCCGCGCTGGCAGGCCAGCCTCAGCCGCCGATTGCCGACGAGCTCGCGAATCTCCTGGCGAAGCAGGCGAAGTCGAGCCGGTCGCTGGGCACTTCAGATGAACTTGTCTCTTGGGTCGTTTCGCAGCGCGAACGAGCCGCACCGCAGGACTTGGCGGCATCGGTCGTTGACGGGATCGCTTCGTGCATTGCCCAGCGGCTCAACACATCGGCGGTGGACGAGGTCATTCTTGCCGGCGGCGGGGCATTGAACGAGGCGCTTGTCAAGGCCATCGCCGCTGCTTCAGACATCCCCGTTACGACCAGCGACAACTTCGGCATCCCGCCCACGGCGAGAGAAGCGCTAGCGATCGCTGTGCTCGGCGCGCTGTGTGCCGACGGCATCCCCATTACGTTGCCTCAAGTGACCGGCTGCTCCGAACCCGCGCCGCTGGCCGGGCGATGGTGTTTGCCGGGGAACGGTGGGATGCCGGCCGGGCGAACGAGCGAACAAAACCGCTAGCATCGCCCCGCCGCGAACCGATATCCATCACACCAACACGAGGGCCCCATGGGATCGTTCAAGTTCTTCTGGACTGTTCACAAGTGGACCGGCCTCTGCGCCGCCGCGTTCTTCACGTGCACCGCGACGACCGGCTTCCTGCTACTGATCAAGAAGAAGGTGGACTGGATTCAGCCGCCGGCGATGATCGGCGCTCAAGGCGGCGTCGACGACTTCATCACGAACCAGCAGCTCTTCGAATCGGTCTTCGCGCAGGACCATCCGGATTTTCAGTCGATCAAAGACATTGATCGCGTGGACTTTCGCCCGGACAATCGTGTGTTCAAGGTGCGGTCGGAGCACAATTGGTCGGAAATCCAAGTGGACGCTGTGACGGGCGAAATACTCAGCACGCGCAAGGTTCGGCGTTCGGACCTGATCGAGCAGATTCACGACGGTTCGTTCTGGGCCGACTGGGTGCACGAGTGGGTGATGCCGGTCGTCAGCTTTGCGCTGCTGTTCATGGTTTTTAGTGGCCTGTGGTTGTGGATCGAGCCCAGCGTGCGCAAACGGCGGAGGAAGAAGCGCCAAACCGTGCAGCGTTCACTCGATCCATAGGCCCCACTACTCGAAAGAGTGGACAAACGCGACCAGCGAACGCGCGAGGCTCGAATCACTGGGGTGCTCGGCGTAGGCCTTGGCGAGGCGGAGTCGCCACGCGTCGGCCGATTCGTTCGACCACGCGCCAACTGTTTCTTGTGACGTTCCCGTCAGAGGCGGACGCGGCAGTTCAGCCGCCGGTCCGCGGGCCAAGTAGCCACCGACAAACGCAAGCGCGAGCACCGCCGCATACCGCAGCAGCGTCGGACCAGCCAACGAACGACCGCCTTTGGAAGTGGCCGTGGGCATTGGCGTCGGCGCATCCAACGTACGTAGTCTCTCGAGTGTTTCTTGCAGACCGCGTACTTCAGCTGCGAACTCCGGATCGCTCGCAACGGCTGCTTCAAATTCGCGCTTGCGATCTCCATCCAACTCATCGCCGAGATAATCAGCCAACATCGCTTTGAGTTCATCACGTGTCATCGGTTCGTCCTTTCAGGGCCCCCACTGCTGACCCAATCGATCTCGAAGCGAGCAGAGGGCTCGAAGATAGTGCGTCTTGACGGTCGGCACGGCTATTTCCAGCTCGGCGGCGATCCGCGCAAACGTCAGGCCGTCGTAGACCTTTGCGAAAAGTACACTCTGCTGCATCTCGCTCAGCGCCTCCATTGCATCAGCGATATCGCTTCGTAATTCGTCGCGGGCAACCTTCGACTCATCGACGTGAACGGGCGATGCCGGCGACATCGCTTCGCGCGTCCGACGACGTGTATTCGATCTGCGAAAGTCGATCGCACGATGAATGGTGACTCTACGCAGCCACGCCCGCGGATTGCGAGGCGGCGCGGAAGCGCACTGATCCACCCACCGCAGAAACACGTCCTGCGCAACGTCCAGCGCATCATGATGCCGGCCGAGCAAGCGATACGCCCAGGTATACACTTCGTTGCGATAGGCTTCGAAAGCTGCGTCACGCTCGGCTGTTTGCACCATCGACACAGTAAGAATACCCACTCACTCGACAAGACGGGACGTAACCATCAGTTCAATGTCCCGGTCGCGAATCTGCGCGCCGTCGAACTTCCAGGTCGCCTGCCTCGGGCTGACGGAATCAGCATTGCTAGCCACGATCTCGCCCGGCATCTGAACGGTGATCTCAAACGCGTCATCACCCAGGTCCTCGCTGATCTGATGATAGCGCTTGTGCCATTCATAGCGCTGTAGAAATGTCTTGAGTTGCGACCCGCCGTAGCGGCCGTAGATGCGGATCGCCTTTCGCAAACGATCAGCCGCGGCGTTCTCCCAGCGCTCCGCTTCTTCGGCAAGCAATGTATCGCGCTCCTCCTGATCGGGAATTGCCATGAGACTGAGCAGTCGATTGTAATCCACCTCATTCTTGAATTGCATCAGATCTTCATAGACATACAGCCAGTGATCCTGCGGCGCATCCGGCGTGACTTCAAGATAAGCGCTTCGTGCAAACGTCATGATCTTGGCCGCCTCAAAATCAATAAACGCACGGAGCACCTTGGTCTGCTCCTGCGGTGACAGATCCTCGAGCTTGCGACCCTCCATCTCCTTGAGCGGTTCGTCGAGCAGCAGGCGGCGACGCGTCGCAAGATCGGCCCAGGATCGTCGAACGTATGTGCGGTGGAAATGGTAGTAGGTCCCGTCGTCGCGATCCTCGATGATGAGCGTTGTCGGGAATTGGAGATAGACATCAGGCGTGGTGTCGCCGAGCGGCGCGTAATTCTGGGGCAGCTTCATTTCCGGGGGGAAGATGGCCTCGGCCTTGAGGCGATAGTGATTCTTGCCCTTGTCGTCGACTTCGATGGATTCTGCAACGAGCCAGCCGCCGGCGAGGGAAGGCACAGCATCGCCGTCGTCCCCATACAGCTCGTTGAACGATTCTGTGGAAAAACTTGCTTCGATGAGGACCGTGCCCTCTGGACGGATGGTGATGCGCTCCTTGCGCTCGACACAGCCGAGGACGATCATCGCCACGGTGCTCACGAGCAGGCAAACGGCTGGGGCTTTGAGATACATCGGCGTGTCTCCTTTGGATCGATGGACTACCACACGACTGACGTTGCGACGGGCACGTTGGATGACGTGCAAACTTCGTTTTTCTCGCAAAAATCGTCGGAGAGGCTCGTCCGAGATCGCTTCAATGCCGGCCGATGACGATCAGAACGGCCAGCCCGATGAGCAGCGTGAGCCCCATACCCAGGTCCAGTACGAGCACGATGAGGAATCCGACGGCATTGGACAGATCGCCCATCTGATGAGCGGTGGCTCGCCCAGCGTCGCACCAAACGCCATGGCAACAGTCCGCTCCAGCCGGGCTGGATCCCCAACCACCACCTAGTGTTCGAGTCGTCACCGACGTCGTGCCGAAATGTCTCAGGTGGACCTTTGGAGCTCGCTGCTTGACGTCATTATCCTGCTGCTGACCGCGCTGGTGCTAGGTGCGATCTGTGAGCGGTTCCGCCAGAGCGCGATCCTCGGGTATCTGCTGGCGGGAACTCTGCTCGGCCCCCATGCCCTGAACTGGATCTCAAACGAGAAAGACGTGGAGGCGTTGGCGGAACTGGGCGTGACCCTGCTCCTGTTCACGATCGGATTGGAGTTCTCCTGGGGCCGACTTCGGCGACTCGGGACAACCGCGCTGGGAGGCGGAACGCTCCAGGTAATCATCACCCTGGGCGTGGCGACATGTGCGGCGCTACTCATGGGCCTTGCCCTGCGCCCCGCGATCGTCATCGGGGCCGTCATCGCCCTCAGCAGCACCGCCGGCGTGCTGCGCGTGCTCGTCGCCCGAGCCGAGATCGAATCCGTCCACGGCCGACACGCGCTCGGCATCCTCTTGGTCCAGGACCTTGCCGTCGTCCCACTGGTGGTATTGGTGAGCGTAATGAGCGGCGAGGGAACCGCCGGCCAGATGGTTGGGAAGATCATGCTGATGATCGTTCTGGCCGCGGCGTTGTTCAGCAGCTTCTACCTTCTGTCCAACTACGTCGTGCCGCAGGTGCTCGGCACGCGCATGATGCAACACAATCGCGACCTGCCGATTTTGTTGGCCGTCGTCCTTGGTCTCGGTTCAGCGTGGGCGGCGAACGAGCTGAAATTACCGGCGGCGTTCGGTGCGTTCGTGGCGGGAATGCTCCTCGGCGAATCACCCTTCGCCACTCAGATTCGTGCTGACATCTCCTCCCTACGTACCGTATTGCTCACACTGTTCTTCAGCTCGATCGGGATGTTGGGCGATCCGAGCTGGGTGGCGCAACACCTCCCGGCCGTCGTTGCGCTCGTGGCGGCGATCGTGGTCGGAAAGGTGATCATCGTCTGGCTGGTGTTGAAACTGCTTCGCCAGACGCATACCAACGCTATCGGCACCGGTCTGTGCCTGGCCCAGGTCGGCGAATTCTCATTCGTGCTCGCTGCCGTTGCCCGTGTACACCATCTGTCCGATGGGACCGTTACCGGTGTGATCACGGACGACATGTTCAAGCTCATCGTTTCGGCGACGATCGTTACGTTGTTCCTGACGCCGTACCTCGTTACCACCGCCTGGCCGCTGTCGCAGCGGATCGTCGCCCTGCTCGAGCGATTCCACCTGGTGAGCGCGACGACCAGCACCCCGGCCAACCCGACCCTAGTCCCCGCAGATCACGTCGTCATCATCGGTTTCGGACCCGCCGGCAGGGCGGTCGGTGAAACGATGACTGATCGCAACGTCCTGGTCAGAGTCATCGATCTGAATCTACGCGCGATCAGCACCGCTCGGCAACTCGGGTTCGACACCCACGTCGGCGACGCTCGCAAGCCTGAAGTGCTCGAACAAGTCAGTGTCCAAACTGCAACTGTTGTCGTCATTACCGTGCCGGACCCAACCACGGTCCGCAGCATCGTCGAGCAAGTTCGGTCGCTCGCCCCGCAGGCTCATATCATCGCACGAGCGCGGTATCACATTTTCCATTGGGAACTGAAGCTCGCCGGCGCTCATGTCGTCATCGACGAAGAACAGCAGGTCGGCGAACGACTGGCAGATGAGCTCCAGATCCACCTACGCGACTCGCAAGACTAAGAGCCGAACGCGCGTTCACACGTTGAAATACTTCGCTTCGGGGTGGTGGACGATGATCGCGCTGGTGGTCTGCTCGGGGTCGATCTGCCAATTTTCGGTCAGCGTGCAGCCGATTCGCTCGGGTTGAAGTAAGCGAAACAGCTTTTCCTGATCGCTCAATTCCGGACAGGCGGGGTAGCCGAAGCTGTAGCGGCTGCCGCGATAATGCTGGGTAAAAAGCTTCCGGATACTGGGTGAATCCTCGGTGCCGATCCCGAGTTCGGCGCGCATGCGTTTGTGCCACAGCTCAGCCAGGGCCTCAGCGGTCTCGACGCCGATGCCGTGCATGTAGAGGTATTCGGTGTATTCGTTGCGCTCAAAGAGCTGGCGGGCACGATGACTGACCTCGACTCCCATCGTCACGCACGAAAAACCGATGACGTCGCGCTCGCCGGTATCGATGTCGCGGAAGAAATCGCTCATGCACAGACGCCTTCGGCCGTCCTGTCTCGGAAACGTGAACCGCTCGACCTCTTTCTCGTGATCTTGGGCATCGAAAATGATCAAATCATCATCGTGCGCGTTGCACGGCCAAAAGCCGTAGACCACCTGCGGGCGCAGTATCTTTTCGTCCTTGCACAGGAGCTTGAGGCGCTCGAAGATCGGCTCGACCGTCTCGTGTATCATCCGCTCGTATTCATCGCGCGCCATCGCTCCTTTCTTGAACCCCCACTGCCCGCGAAAGAGAGCCACGGTATTGATGAACGGGTAAATCTCGTCGAGATCGATGTGCTCGACGAGCCGATCACCGAAGAATGGGGCGGCCGGTATCGGCACGTCAAGGGCGACGCTCGAGCGCTCGGCAACGACCGTCTTCGTCGTTTCCTTGGCGGCCGCGCCAGCCTTCATTGCGGCGACTCTCTCATCCATTTCGGCCCGCTTGGTCAAACGAGCGTCGATCTCTCCATCGATTGTCTCAAGTTGTCCATCCGCCAGGTGATCGCAGATTCGCAATCCTTCAAACGCATCGCGCCCGTAATACAGTGGACCATTATAGATTTCTCGCAAGTGCGACTCACCGTACTGGCGCGTGAGGGCTGCGCCACCGAGGAGCACCGGCACGTCGATATTGAGCGCATTGAGCTCATGGAGGTTCCGCTCCATCACGCCCACGGATTTGACGAGAAGCCCCGACATCCCGATGGCGTCGGCGTCGACCTTGTGCAGCGCTTCGACGATCTGATGGATGGGCTGCTTGATGCCGAGATTGTGTACTTCGTATCCGTTGTTCGTGAGGATGATGTCCACGAGATTCTTGCCGATGTCGTGAACATCCCCAGCGACGGTGGCGAGCACGATCTTGGCTTTCGCCTTACTGGCGCCATCGATCTTCTGCATGTGCGGCTCGAGATAGGCGACCGCTTTCTTCATCACTTCCGCCGACTGAAGTACGAAGGGCAGTTGCATCTGCCCGCTGCCGAACAAATCGCCGACGATTTTCATGCCGGCCAGAAGATGCTCGTTGATGATCTGAAGCGGCGAGTATTTGCCCATCGCCTGATCGAGGTGTTCGTGAAGGTCTTTGTCTTCGCCGTCGACGATGTGACGCTGGAGTTTTTCCTCCAGCGAGAGGGTTTCGATATCGATAGGCTTCGTCGCGGCATCGTCATCCGGAAACAGACTGATGTAATACAGCAGTGGATCAAAGTCCGACGGCATCCCTTCGGGACGGTCGTCGCCGCGCCGGTTGAAGATGACCCACTGCGCCGCGTTCCATTTGTCATCATCGATCTTGTTGCGAGGCAGAATCTTGCTGGCGTGGACGATCGCGGCCGTGAGCCCGCGCTCCATCGCTTCGTGCAGGAATACGGAGTTCAACGGGACCCGCGCCGCCGGCTTGAGACCGAAGCTGATGTTCGACAGCCCCAGCAGCACACCGCAGTTCGGGAACCGCTCGCGAATCAGGCGAATCCCCTCCAACGTCTCCAGTCCCAGCCGGCGGTCGTCCTCGGTGCCGGTCGCAATCGTGAACGTGAGCGGATCGAACAGCAGATCGCCCTCGTCGAGCCCCCACTTGTTCGTGAAGAGATCGTGCATGCGCTCGGCAATGGCGAGCTTGCGGTCAGCGGTCTTGGCCATCCCCGCTTGTGGATCCTCGTCGATCGTCAGCGCCACGGCGGCTGCGCCATATCGTTTCAGCAGCGGGCACACATCATCGAATCGCTGCTCGCCGTCTTCAAGGTTGATCGAATTGACGATGCACTTTCCACCCGCTCGTTTGAGCGCCGCTTCGATCACCGGGGCCTCGGTCGAATCGACCATGATGGGGGCGTTGACCTGGCGCACGTATCGACTGACGACTTCGCTGATGTCCCGTACGCCGTCGCGTCCGACGAAATCGACACAGACGTCCAGCAAATGCGAGCCGTGCTTCACTTCCTCGCGGGCCATGGAAACAAGCCCGTCGTAATCTTCCTCGTCCAACAGCCGCTTGAACTTGCGCGAGCCGTTGGCGTTGGTGCGCTCAGCCACGATGAGGAACGAGTTGTCCTGCTCGAACTCGACGTAGCTGTAAAGGCTCGAACAGCCGGGCTTGGGACGTTCAATGTTGCGTTTCGCGGGAGCGCGCTCGCCGATCGCTTCCGCCAGCAGCTTGATGTGCTGGGGGGTCGTGCCGCAACACCCGCCGACGATGTTCACGCCGAACTCCTCGACGAAGCGCAGCATCGCCTCGGCAAACGGCTCCGGACCAAGTGGATACTCCGTTCGCCCTTCGACGAGCACCGGAAGCCCCGCGTTGGGAATCACGGAAACCGGGCGACTCCAATGTTTGGCCAGCCACGCCAGATGCTCGCCCATTTCGGTCGGCCCGGTTGCGCAGTTCAGCCCCAACGAGGCGATGGGAAACATGGATAACGCGTTCGCAGCCGCTTCGATCTCAGTGCCCAGCAGCATCGTGTCCGTCGTCTCGATCGTGACGCTGACCATGATCGGGATGTCATCAACGGTCTTGTTCTTCTGCGCCAGCGCATCCAGACAGGCGTTGATCGCGCACTTCACTTGAAGTAAATCCTGACACGTTTCGATCAGCAGCGCATCGGACCCACCGTCGATCAAGCCACGCGCCTGCTCGGCGTAACTCTCGAGCATGTCGTCCCAAGTTGCCTGCCCCAGACTCACCAGCTTGGTGCCCGGGCCCATCGAACCGATCACGAACCGCGGCTTGTCGTTACTGTGATGCCGCGCGCACGCGGCCCGAGCGATCTCGGCGGCCTGCTTGTTCAGTTCGTACGTCCACGACACAAGTTCATCATCGAACTCGCTGAGGACGAGCTTGTTCGCGCCGAAGGTGTTGGTCTCGACACAGTCCGCCCCGACCGCGAGGAACGACTCGTGAATCTCCTGAATGATGTCCGGCCGGGACTTGACCAGCAGGTCAACGCAGTTCTCCCGGCCGAGGTAGTCGCGCTGGATGTCCAGCGGCAGGGCCTGGATCGTGGCCCCCATCGACCCGTCGAAGACGAGCAATCGCCGGTCAAGTTCCTGGAGGATGCGGCAAGTCATGGCCGAATCGTACCCCCTGATGGCCCTTCTTTCAACACTTCATCCGGATGAACGGATCAATAACCCCCGCGGACCCTATCGGCCAGATCGGCTCACCACTCCGGCCCGCGTGAGAGCTATTATCCGCCTCGACCTCGTTTTCGATGGGTAGGAGTCAATATGACCAGACCCGCAATCCGTCTGGCTGGCGTAAACAAATTATTCGGGTCCACCCATGCGGTGCGCGACCTCGATCTGGAGGTGCCCATGGGAAGCCTGTGCGGCTTCCTCGGGCCCAATGGGGCGGGCAAGACGACCACTATCCGCATGGTCATGTCGATCATCTACGCCGACTCAGGCTCGATCGAAGTGCTCGGCGGCAACGCCTTGAAGTCCAAGGACCGCATCGGCTACCTGCCCGAAGAGCGCGGCCTCTATCGCAAGATGCGCGTCGGCGAGTTCCTGGAGTACCTGGCCAAGCTCAAGGGTATGCGACGGCGCGATCTTTCGACCTATATCCAGCAGTGGCTTGACCGGATCGAGCTGCCGGATGTGTACCGCAAAAAGTGCGAGGAGCTTTCCAAGGGCATGCAGCAGAAGGTGCAGTTCCTTGCCGCAATTCTCCACGAGCCTGAGTTGCTCATCCTCGACGAGCCGTTCTCCGGACTCGATCCCGTCAACACCGAGCTGTTGAACCAACTCATTCGTGAGCTGCACGAACAGGGTACGACGATCATCTTCTCGACGCACGTGCTGCACCAGGCCGAGCTCATCTGTGATCGCATCTTCTTGATCAACAAGGGCGTGAAGATTCTCGACGCCACGCTTGGGGAAATTCAACAACGGTTCGACCCCAGGACGATCGTCGTCGAGCCCGTCGATGGCGAAGTACTCAGCGACCGAATCGCAGGCGTACGAGCGGTGCGAAGAATGCCCCACTCCGCTGCGTTTGAATTGGAACTTGAGAACTCAGCTGACCCGCAGGTAATCATGCAGGATGTTCTGTCGCAGCGGCCAATGCGATCCGTGGAACTGCGCCGACTCAGCCTCGATGAGGTTTTCATCCAGGTCGTGCAGAAGGACGTCGGCTCAGACGCAGCCGAGCTTGCCCGCGAGGAGCTGAGCCATGTCTAAGATCGCCGCCATCGCCTGGCGCGAATTCACGCAGACGGTCATGCGCAAGATTTTTCTGTTGGCGGTGCTCGGCATGCCGGTACTGATTATCGCGATCGGGGTGATTGCCGGCGTAATGATGAAGACGCATCAGGAACCCCCGCTCGTTGGAACGGTGGCGATCGTCGATCCCACGGGCGAACTGTCCGCAGCGGCACAGATCGAATTCGACCAGGAGAAGATTCGGCGCGACGAGGAGCGACAACAGCGAGAAGCTGTAGAAACCGCCACAGAAGCGCTGGGAAGTGGGTCGATCCCACCGGGTTCTATCGGTACATCCGGCGCGATGCCAAAGGCAGCGCGGGGTGAGGTGATCATAACGATCGAGCGGGTCGAAGAGGAAACCGACGCGGCACTCAAGACACTCAAGCAACGTGTTCGCGACGACGAACTGCTGGCGGCAGCGGTGATCGGGCCTGAGGTTCTTGACATACCGCCTGACCGAGGTGAACGGCCGAAATTCCTATTGTTCGTTTCGGAGCATCTCGATAGCGACCATGTGAGTTTGATCGAGCAACGACTCGGCGCATCCGTGGTGCGCGTTCGAGCCCAGCGCACGGGCAAGGATCCCGACGAGGTGCTGGCCATGCTCAAACGCCCCGGCGCCGATACGAAGCGCCTGCTCGAGGGCGAACAAGAGGTGGATGCCTCGGCTACATCACGTAAGCTCGCACAGATCATCATTCCCATGGCCTTTATGATGCTTATCTGGATTGGCACGCTCACTTCAAGCCAGCATCTCCTGATGACCACGATCGAGGAGAAGTCCAACCGCGTGATGGAGGTGTTGCTCAGTGCGGTCAGCCCACTTCAACTGATGACGGGAAAGATCCTCGGCCACGGCGGTGTCGGTCTGCTCATCGTGCTGATCTATTCATCCGTCGGAATTGCCGCGTTGATCGCGCTCGAACGGTTTACGCAGTTCATCACCACCATGGATCTGGTGTACCTGGCCATCTTCTACTTCATGGCGTACTTCATGATTGCCTCGATCATGGCGGCGGTGGGCAGTGCGGTGAGTGAGATTCGCGAGGCGAATACGTTAGTGACACCGGTGATGATGCTCTTGATGGTCCCGTGGATGTTGTGGATGCCGATCACACAGTCGCCCAACGGCATGGTCGCCACGGTTTGCAGCTTCATCCCGCCGATGAGTCCGTTTGCGATGATTCTTCGCCACGTCGCGGAAGAGGACATCCCGACCTGGCAGTATCCGGTTTCGATCATTTGGGGTTATATTTGCGTGCTGGGAATGATCTGGTTCGCGGCGAAGATTTTTCGTGTGGGTGTGTTGATGTACGGCAAACCGCCGTCGCTGCTGCAACTGATCAAGTGGGCAAGGTATTCGTGATCCCACTGGTTCTTGGCGCTGCGACCGGACTGTTCCCATCACTGTTCCTCCGCTGAGCAAAGCGCACGGCTCCAAAGAGCAGTATGCACAGCGCAAGGAAGTGATAGCCGCCAAATGCGCCGATCAGCCGGGGATTGTCGCGCAGAAACTCGTGGCCGAAGCGAAATAGGCCGTACGCGATGAGGTAGATGTGGAAGCGGTTGCCGATCTGCCAACGAAATCGCGTGGCGGGAAGCGCCCACGCAAGGAACACGAGATTAAACAGAAGTTCGATCGGTACTGCCGGCCAACGAGCAAGTCCATCTCCATCGACCAAAGCCCACCACTTTTGCTCACAGATAATACCTTTACAGCATCCTGCAGAGAGGCATCCAATCCTTCCGAGCGCGAGGCCGATTGGCGCAATAATCGCAAACACATCTCCGGTTGTGCGCGGGTACTTCAGATACT
Source organism: Planctomycetota bacterium (assembly GCA_022563315.1). Lineage (GTDB taxonomy): Bacteria > Planctomycetota > Phycisphaerae > Phycisphaerales > SM1A02 > JADFNO01. Next base: position 25,093 of record JADFNO010000007.1, read on the forward strand.
TTTTAGCAATTTCGACTGCGACATATCCGCCGAGCAGCCCGCCGGTGATGCTTCGCCCACTGACCAGCGCGATCCAATTGTCACGGTAGTACCATCCTTCCGCGAGGAGGAAGGCGAGCTTCGCCCCCAGCAGCGCGCCAAACAATCCGCAGAAATAGATCACAGTAAGTCTGCTGTCGTGTCGCCCCCCTTTTCCCGTGATTTTGCCCCACACATAAGCTGTGATCAAAATCCCAACAAGTGCCAGTGCCCCATAGATATTGACTCGCTGCCAATTCATGTAAGTCCGAGACCAGCCGCACCACCTGTAAGGTAGTAGTGACAGAATGAGTCAAGCTTTCCATCGGGACGGATGACGTGCGTGCAGCATCGATCGATTCGATCTTGATCGTACGTTGACGCATCCATGAAGGGTTTGATGAAGATGCGGAACGGCTGATCGGGCCCGATCTCCAATTGCTTGAGCAGTCGACCCAGCGGCTCGGTTTCACAACCGCAACGCGCCAGGTCATCGACGTTGAAGTTGACGCGATCGCGCAGAAATCCCTGCATTGTTGATAGATCAACCAGCCGACTCACGCCGACCGGACCGTTTGGCGTCCGCAGCAGGTAACCGATCGTGTGACAATTCGGATCGGCACAAGGCAAAGGCGTGAAATCTTCGATCGACAGCAATTCCTCCGACTGCTCCACGAGATTGAGGATCACGTCGCCGACTGATATCGGCGTCGCGACTTCGCTCGCCACCGGCAACGATGACTCGACGTGCGGGGTCCGGCCGGTGTTGAACATCGGCTGAAAGACAACGCCTCGGCAATGTGGGCGCTCCAAACCGAAACGAAACGCCTCGCCCAGATGTGGAAGTGTGACCGGCGTCACCACCATCACCAGCGTGGTGGGAACGCCAAGCTCACCCACCAGGTCGATCGCCCTGCGCCTGGTCTTTCTCAAATCCGCGCCGCGAAGCTCCATCTGACCTTCTTGCTGCGGCCCGTCGAACTGGGCGTACAGCTCAAACTTGCCATAACTGCGGCGCAACTCGCCAAGGCGAGCGCGGAACCCTTCATCGGCGGCAATCCGCACCAGGTTGGTGTTGATGAGCACGTAGCCGATTTCTTTATTGTCGAGCGACCATTGCAGAATCTCGAAGAATTGGGGGTGAATCGTCGGCTCACCGCCGGAGAGCTGCAAGATGTCGATGAATCCCTTGCGATCGATGACCCCCTGCACCCGCCCCCGGAAGTTCTCGAAAGTGATGCAGTCCACTTCTTCTTCGATACCCCAAGGTGAAGCAGCGTAGCAAGTCGGACATTTGAGGTTGCACGAATCGACGATTTCGATCAATGCGATGCACGTGGACAGCACGTCGAAAGGGTCGCGCTTCTCATCCGATCCGTCGGTTGGTGCACAGCCGCACGATGGCCCGCAACTCGATGCGTTATCCTGCGAGCCGCGCGACAAGTGATAAAAACGCGGATCGTTGGCGATCGTGACTTCAAACCGGCCGTGCGCAAGGCACGTCTTGGCCATGATGACCCGCCCGTCGCGCTCGTGAACCTCTGCCGGGATCGGTTCGAGACAGACCGGACAACGACTGGTCGTTGTCTTCATAAGCCTGGATTCGGCCAGGATGTTGAGGCTTTCAATCATCATCGAACGCTCCTGCGTCGGTTGCGCGCCAAGTGGCAGTCCGCCCAGACAAGCCGCTCGACTTGCGACAACAGACGTGTGTCATCAAGAACCGCTGAACGCATCCGGGTTAACGCTGAGATAGATCAAACACCCGGCAAAGAAGAGGAATGGCGCCAAGAAGGCGAGCAAGCCAATAACACACACTGTCGTTCCCACAGCGCGGAGCACAGCAACTATACCGACCGTCCGTGTGCGCTCGGGCAGCGAGCGCCTCAGCAGCGACCTGACCTGGTAGTAACTGTTGATCGGCACCGCGACCAAAAAAGGATACCCGCAGACAAGCGCGCCACTGCCGAAGAGGAGGATCGACACCGCAAGCCCGATGATCGGCCAACCCAGGCGAAGGCAGATCTTCAAGGCGCTGGGCCACGGCTGAAGTCGGGTCACCGTTTCGGGCGAGTAGCTCTTGCCGCATTCCGGACAGTTGCCACGATCGGCCAAACCTTTGAGCGAATAGCCGCACCAGTGACACCGGGCCGAGCCGCTGCCCGTACCGGCCGGCGGGGGAACCGGCTGATCCGGCGGCTCGGATCGCTCGGTCGTATCGTTCATGGCCGACCACCGCTGCGCAATCGCAATAAGGTTGGAGAAAGTGACAACGGCGATATCTTCATCACATCGACCTCAGAACCGACCCATGCTTGAGAGTAGGACCAGGCACCCAACCCCAAACACAAACGGTCCGCCGACGAAGACCAGCAGGATGATGACGCAGACGGTCGTTCCGATCTTGCGCCAGATCGCCACCGGTCCCTGAGTTCGGATCTGCTCGGGCAGACTACGGCGCAGCATCGAGCGGATCTGGAAATAGCTGTTGATCGTTACCGACACAATCATTGTGTAGCCAATGATTGTGCCCAGCATCCGCAAATCGTTGCCCCAGGAGGATGCAAGAAAGGTAGCCGTCAACATTAGACCGGCGATGGGCCAACCAAGCCGAAGGCAGATCATCAGTGCGCTGGGCCAGGGTTGAAGTTGGTTGGCTGAATCGGGTGTGAAGCTTCGGCCGCATTCCGGGCAGTTCCCACGATCGGCCAAACCTTTGAGCGAATAGCCGCACCAGTGACACCGCCCGGATGGGAGTGCCGGCTTTGGATCGGACGGCTCCGTCGGCCTCGACTGGCCCTGGGGATCATCCTGATCGGCCATGCCCGGTAGTCTACCACTGGCGACGCAAGAGCGGTGGACGGGAGACCCCGGAGCATGGTGATATCAACCGGGACGGCACGGCTCGGTTCGCTCAGGCTCAAGGTCACCCTCGCCATTGCTCAATCGGCGATGGGGCGTATACCTTGTACTGATGATGAGTCAGCCGTCTGTTTCAGCGAGCCAAGATTTCGTCTCACTGGGGCTATCACCAGACGTAGCAGGTGAACTCTCTACCGCGATTGAGAAGGGTCTTGCCGAGGGTGGTCCCGAGAAGGCCTGGCGTTGGATTTGCGCGGAGATTCTTCGACCGCAGCATCCGTTTGAAGCGCATCTTCGGGCCCATGAGGCGGTGTTCGCCAAGTGGGATGCTTCCAAGCGCCCTGCGCCGGTGTGGGTTCCCGATCCGGAATCAATAACACAGACCAATCTTGCGAAGCTGATGCGCGATCGTGGACTCGATACTTACGAAGCGCTGTTCAAGTGGTCCGTTGAAGATCGTTTCGGCTTCTGGCAAGAGATGATCAAGACGCTTCACATTCGCTTCAAACAGAATGCTAAGCGTCTTGTTGCTGACGAACGTGAAGTTGAATCTCCCGATTGGCTTCCGGGGGCGACACTCAATATTGCTGACAACTGCTTCAACGCAGATCGTCAAAGCACCGCGATCGTGTACGCCAAGCAAGACGGCGTTCTTCATAGGATGACGCTGACTGAACTTGAAGCAATGACGAACCAGGTCGCCAACGGTCTGCGCGATCTTGGTTTGAACCCCGGCGACGCGGTCGCCATCGACATGCTCATGACCGTCGAATCCGTGGCGATCTATCTTGGGATCGTCCGGGCCGGCTGTGTTGCGGTATCAATTGCTGATAGTTTCGCGCCGGATGAAATCGCCACGCGATTGCGCCTCGCTGACACCAAGGCGATCTTCACGCAGGATTTTATTGCCCGAGGCGACAAACAGCTTCCGTTGTATGAGAAGGTTACGGACGCGGATGCTCCACAAGCGATCGTCCTGCCGGGGGCAAACGACGTCAGCGTCGAGCTGCGCGATGGTGATATGAACTGGACTGATTTTCTAAGCGATTGCGATTCGTTTGAGTCGGTTGCACGTCAGCCGCACGATCACAGCAACATACTGTTTTCATCGGGTACGACGGGCGATCCCAAGGTGATTCCTTGGACCCACACCACGCCGATCAAATGCGCTGCCGACGGCTGGTTGCATCATGACATACGCGAAGGTGACGTGGTCGCGTGGCCGACCAACCTGGGTTGGATGATGGGGCCGTGGCTGATCTATGCATCATTGGTAAACGGAGCAACGATCGCACTGTATGAAGGTGCGCCCAACACGCGCGGGTTCTGTCGATTCGTTGCCGACGCAAGCGTGACGATGTTGGGCGTGGTGCCGAGTCTGGTGAAGGCGTGGCGCAGCAACGACTGTGTAGCCGGCTCGGACTGGTCATCGATTCGATGCTTCAGCTCGACGGGTGAATGTTCCAACGCTCAGGACATGTTCTGGTTGATGTCGCGTGCTCAGTACAAACCGGTGATCGAATACTGCGGCGGGACGGAAATCGGCGGTGGGTACCTCACCGGCACGATGGTTCAGCCGGCCGTACCGGCGACGTTCACCACGCCGGCGCTTGGATTGGACGTGGCGATTCTTGATGAGACCGGCGCGCCCGCCCAAACGGGAGAGCTGTTTCTCGTTGGGCCTTCGATCGGCCTTTCGAACGAATTGATCAAAGGCGATCATCACACGGTGTATTACGAGGGCACGCCGACCGGTCCCACCGGCGAGTTGCTCAGGCGCCACGGCGATGAGATGTGCCAACTGGCAGGCGGGTATTTCCAAGCCTTGGGTCGAGCCGATGACACGATGAACTTAGGGGGGATCAAGACGAGCTCGGCTGAGATCGAGCGCGTGCTGAATGACGTTGCCGGGGTGCAAGAGACCGCTGCCATTGCTGTGCCTCCAACCGAGGGCGGCCCGGATCGGCTGATCATCTATGTGGTCGCTGAGGCCGGAGGCGGGGTAGACCCGGTGGAGATTCGGCCAGCCATGCAGGAGGCGATCAAGCAGCGCCTGAACCCACTTTTTCGCATCCATGAGGTGCTGGCGATTTCCGCTTTGCCACGGACCGCCTCAAATAAGGTGATGCGGCGAACGCTGCGGGCCCAGTATCAAGGCTCCTCATAATCATCCCACGGCGGGAAAACCGGCTCTTGGACACAGCCAGGGCCGTTCGCGGGGCCACGAAGGCGTGATTGCCTATTCGGTGGAGCTTGCCCTGCTCGCCCGGCCTGCATAAATCATGTCGAAAACTGAATTCAATGTCATAATTCTCCCGCAGCTGCGTTGAACGGCTGTAGTTCTTGAGAAAGAAGTCTGCGGGAGCGATTCCTGCAACAACAATCGTCCAAGGAGACTGTGTGATGATCCGCTCAACCTTATCTGTCCGCAACGTCGGGATTATGGTCGCGTCGCTTGCCCTGGGAGCAGCGCTGACACTTACCGGCCCGGCCTCAGGTCAGTTTGGCGCTAGCCGAGGATTCCAGCAAGAGCCGAGCTACACCAGTCGTGACATCCAGCTCGCGGTGGATGAGTTGAAGCTCGACGAGATCCAGAAGCTGATCGTGGAGACGCTCTTCCAGGACTACCAAGGCGCTTACGACGACAGTCGGGCCGGGCTTTCTCAGCGGATAACCGACATGGGCGATGAACTTCAAGGGATGGATCGGGTGGAGCTTCTGCAGGTCGTCTTCGGGGCTCTTGGCCAGTGGCAGCAGCGCAACGAGCGACTGTCGGAGCAGTTCATCCAGGACGTCCGCCGGCTGCTGAGCGAGGATCAAGAGGAGCTCTGGCCGTCGTTTGAGCACAAGATGTATCGCCGCAAGTACTTGAAGAACGGCCGGCTCTCCGGCGAGCGGCTGGATCTTTTCGTCGTCATGGCGGAGTTGGATCTGGCCGAGACCGAGGCTCAGGAGATTCAACCGTTGCTCGACGCCTACGAAGTCGAACTCGACGGCGCGCTGCACCGGCGAGAGGAACAGTCCAAGTCGTCCCAGGCCGATGCCATCGCGGCGATCCGAAACAACAACGAAACGAACGTCGGCGTCGTGCTGGCGAACCGACAGGTCCAGCTGCACAAAGTCGTGCGCGACGTGAACGAGCACTATGTCCAGAGCATCGCCGCGGCCCTGCCGCAGGAACAGCAGGCCGCGTTCCTCGACAAGGTTCGCCTGCGGTCTTTTTCACGTGTTTACCGACTCACCTTGGCCCAGCGCGTGCTCAAAGCGGCCCAGGAGCTCCGAGACCTCACCGAGGAGTTGCTGATCGCGATCGGGCAGTTGGAATCGCAGTATCTGATCGAACTGGCGGCATTCAATGAGAAGCTCGTCCAACTGATCAAGGATAAAGAACCTCAGGACATTGTGTACAAGGCAAGCGTGCAACAGTCGAAGCTCACCGGAGAAGGCGTCGAGCGGCCCGCGGATCAGACGAAGGAGGCGTTCACCAAGCGCCGTGAGCTGGGCCAGCGCTACATCGACCAACTCAAGGCGATGCTCACGCCCGAACAGATCGCCTTGCTGCCGGGATTGGGAACCTTCCGGCCGGACGGGCTTGCCACCGGATCGGCCAGCCAAACAACAAGGATCCAAGACCTGAAGAAGGCCCGCCAGGAAAGGCTGCGCCAGCTTAAAGACGGCCCGTCGATTCAACCGAGTAGCGACGGCAGTTTAAAGCAAAAGGGACCCAAGCGGGAGGCGGACAACTGATCGACCACGAGCGCGGTCCACACCGGGAGAGGCGTGCTCCGGCCGGCCGGGCAGCTCTCTCGCCGAGGGAGGCATCAGCACCCAAGCCTCCCCTACTGGAGTTTGACGAGACCCCCGCTTGTCCTGCTGTCACCAGTCTGGGCGGGCAACACGCCACGGCGCGCTCAGCCGAACCGTACGACGGTCCCGATGAAGGGTGCAGGCCAGATGGAAATCGCGGTGTGTGCGTGACGAACCAGCCATGAACGACGGTGTCAAAATGTCCGAGCAATTCGCGCAATCAGCCGCCGGGGCGCCGTTCGATGAGCTCGGCTCCGGTGGTCCAGCCGGGCGGGCCGGGGGCGATGGCGCGTCGGTTCGGGACCGGTGCGCCGCATTGCGAATTGACTGGATGGATGAAGCGCCGTCGGCTACGCCGGAGGCGGTCGCTCTGATCGACCCGGAGATCGCCGTACGCCTGCGGGTCGTCCCCCTGCGGATGGCAGATGGTCGGTTGGTGGTGGCCATGATCGACCCGCTGGACATCGCCGCCGTCGATGAGGTCTCGACACTCACCGGCCATGTGGTGACGCGGATCGGCGTCGAACCGCGGCCGTTCTCGGAACTCATGCGGACGCACTATGGCACGACGGCGGCCCGCATCGCCGAGAGCCTCGCCGACGAGGCCACCGACTCGTCCACCGAGCTGGAGCACAATCTCGACGCGATCGATGCGGCGGACATCCATCGCATGGCCGAGCAACCGACGTTGATCAACCTGGTCAACCTTGTGCTGCTGGAAGCAATCCAGTCGCGGGCATCGGACGTTCACATTGAGCCGTTTGAGAACGAACTGAAGGTCAAGTTCCGTATCGACGGCGAGCTGTCGGAGCAGGCGCCGCCGCCGAAGCACCTTCAGCCGGCGTTGATTGGTCGCATCAAGATCATGGCCGGCATGAACATCGCTGAGCGCTACGTGCCGCAGGATGGTCACATCACGCTTCGGTTTGAGGGGCGTAAGGTCGATCTTCGCGTGTCAACGGTGCCCACGCTGTACGGCGAGTCGGTGGTGATGCGAATCCTCGACAAGAGCGCCCTGCGTCTTGATTTCGAGACGTTAGGCATGAACGAGTCGCTTCGCGACAAGGTCGACGCCCTCATCGCCAAGCCGCACGGGCTGGTGCTGGTGACGGGTCCGACCGGTTCGGGCAAAACGACCACGCTCTACGCCGCCCTCAGCAAGCTCTACGACCCACGCAAGAAGATCATTACCATCGAGGATCCGGTCGAGTACGAGCTCCCCGGCATCAACCAGATCCCCGTGAATCCCAAGCGCGGTCTGACCTTCGCCACGGGGCTGCGGCACATCCTGCGACAAGACCCGGACATCATCTTCGTCGGAGAGATCCGCGACCGCGAAACGGCGGAGATCGCGGTTCGCTCGGCTTTGACCGGTCACTTGATCTTCTCGACCTTGCACACCAACGATGCGATCAGCTCGATCGGCCGACTCATCGACATGGGCGTCGAACCGTACCTCTTGGCCTCCGTGCTGGAAGGCGCGTTGGCCCAGCGCCTCGGTCGGCGGGTCTGCCCGCACTGCCGCGAGCAAATGCCGATGCCGGAGGACGTCAGCCACCGCCTTTCGCCCTCGGAGCTGGAACTGTTCAACGGCTCAGTCTGGCGGGGACGCGGCTGCACAAAGTGCAACGACTCCGGCTACCACGGACGGATCGGATTCTTCGAGCTGGTCCGGGTAACCGCGGCTCTGCGGCGGGCGGTGTCCGAGAACCGGCCGGCGGCGGACCTCCAGGGGGCCGTCGACGAGTCCTTCATCAACATGCGGCGGGATGGGCTGGAAAAGGCCGCCCAAGGCCGAACCACGATCGAAGAAGTCTTGCGGGCCACGCAAGATATTGAAGATTCCATCGTTTGATTGAGGTATGGCATCCTTCCGGTATCAAAGCCTCACGGCAGCAGGACAAGCCCGCCAAGGTGTGATCGCAGCTGTCGATCGCCCGGCGGCGGTCCGAATGCTGCTGGGTCGAGGCGAGACGGCCACGAGCATCGATCCGGTTCAGGAGCGTGACGCCCACCCAGACCCAACTGGACCCGTCGCCGCCCTGGAAGGCTCGTCGTCTGGCCGCTCGGCTGCGGGTGAGGCGGCTCACATAAGTCTGGCCGCTGTCCTGCACCGCCGACTGACCAGACCCTCGGCTCACCGTGCAGAGATGGCCACCCTCATTCGCGAGCTGGCCACGGTCATCGAGGCCGGCCTTCCCATCATGCAAGGTCTGCGCACCGTGCGGCGTCAGTGCTCGAACCGAACGATCGCCAGCGTCCTGGACCACCTCATTGTGCGCGTCGAATCCGGCGCTCCGCTGTATCAGGCCGCGGCTGAGTACGGCCCGCCGTTCGACGACCTCATCATCGGCATGCTGCGGGCCGCCGACGCTTCCGGTGAGATGAGTGAGATTCTGCATCAGCTCGCTGATCTGCTCGATCGGTCGCTGGAACTCCGCCGGGAGCTGCTGGGGGCAACGCTGTATCCGATGATTCTCGCCGGCCTCGTCGTCATAAGCGTAATCATTCTCGTAACGGTTCTCGTACCGCGACTTATCGAGCCGCTGGCCGGTGAATTCAATTTGCCGATGCCGACCCGGATACTCCTCGGTATCGCCGGGTTCATTTCGAGCTATTGGATCTACTGCGCGATCGGGATGGTGCTCCTTTGGGTCGGCTGGCAGGCGTGGGTTCGTCTTCCCGCCAACCGGCTGCGCGTGGACACGCTGAAGCTGCGCATCCCCGTCCTGGGGCGGCTACTGCGCGACGTCGCGGTCGCCCGGTTCACACGCACGTTGGGAACGCTCATCTCCGCCGGCATCCCGATCCTCGACGCCCTGCGCGTCACGCGCGACACGCTCGGGAACACGGCGCTCAAACGCCAGATCGACACCGTGCGCGAGCATGTCACCGCCGGCAAGTCGCTGGCCGATCCGCTGGAGCGCTCCGGACTGTTTCCCCCGCTCTTGGTCCAGGTGGTGGACCTCGGTGAGCGATCCGGACGCCTCGAGAGCATGCTGCTGCATGCCGCGGGCGCATTTGATCGTCAGGTGAGCAGCTCGATCAAGCTGTTCACCAAAGCGTTCCCGCCCCTGCTCATTATGATCATGGCGGGCCTGGGCGGATTCGTTCTCGCCGCGATTCTGCTTCCCTTGCTGGAACTGCAATCAATGATTGGTTGACTCGCGCCGACCGGAACGGGATATCGGCGCTCTTTGGGAGGTCCTGACATGACAACGAGATATGCCAAACAACACCAGCCTCGTCAGGTTCGCCGAGCGTTCACGCTGATCGAGATCATCGTCGTCGTCACGATCATCGCGCTGCTCGCCACGCTGATTGCACCGCGCCTGATCGGACAAATCGGCGGGGCCAAAGTCGGCGTGGCCAAGAGTGAAGTGCGATCGATCGGGACGGCGGTCACTATGTATGTCACGGACACGGGCACGACGCTCGACGACAGCTTTGATCTGGAGGTGCTTCTGCTCCCGCCCGGAGAGGGCGGCGGACCACAGGGCCCGTACCTCAACAAGGCTGAGGACCTGATCGATCCGTGGGAAAACCTCTACGCCATTCGCGTTCCCGGCGACGTGAACTACGACTTTGATGTCTACTCCATTGGACCGGACGGCCACGCCGGCACCGACGACGACATCTCCAACTGAACGGACTGAATCGACCGCACGATGCCCATATCCGTCAAGCCAACGAGTCGAGCATTCACGCTCATGGAGTTGATCATCGTCATCATTGTAATGGCGATGATCATGAGCATTACGATCCCGCGCCTCGTCAGCCATGGTCGTCGCGAGCTGCAACTGGCGGCGGATCAACTCCTTGACATGCTGACGATGTTCGCCCAACGTGAGGCGACCGAGCAGAAACCGATCGCGTTGTGGCACGATGCGGATCGCAACTGGATCGTGCTGATGGTTCTGGATATTGATCCGGCGGACCCCGAGGCGCCGCCCGACTGGCGCCTTGACCCCTACGTGTCGCCGGTCAAGCTCCCTTCGACCGTAGACTGGCACTACGTCCAGGCGATTCAGGATGGTGAACAGGTCGACTTCCAGAAGTGGCCGATCGCGACCAAACCGGGCGAGCCTCGGCCGACGATCGAAATCTCATTCGCGAACGAAGAGGGATTGACCAAGACCATCATCCTTCCTTCCCACGCGTTGGCCCCCTATCAGCAGGGCGAGCCCGGGGCCTATTCCGATCTGCGGTATCCCATCGATCTCGATGCCGCCGGTCGCCGGCAGGAGGATTGGTAAATGACCGCGTTGCCGCGCCGTCGCCCCCGCCGGGGTTTTGCACTGATGGACGTGATCGTCGGCGGCGTGATGCTCGGCATCGGGCTTGGTGTGGTGCTCACGCTGGCCAGCCGGGCCATCACCGCCCAAGCCCAGGGTGAACGGCAACTGGTCGCGGCGTGGTTACTCGATGAGCTGCTCGCGATGGTCGTCGTCGAAGGTCCCGTTGAGTATCCGCATCTGCATCCCACACACGGTCAGTTCGACCCTCCGTTCGAGGGTTTCCAGTTCGAGGTCAATCTTGAAGACCTCGGCGTCGGACAGCCGTTCCTCGTGACGGCGACGGTGCGCTGGCCTCGGGGTCGCGAGGAACGTCAGGTCCAGGCACAGACGTATGTCGCCCCGCGCTTTGTCGATCCGGAAAACCCCTACGAGCAGCGCATTCCCGTAGAACCGATTGATCGAATCGACAGGTGGTACGACGATGAATAGGCCCGGACAGTCGCATCGAGGCTTCACGCTCGTGGAAGTGATGGTGGCGGGCATTATCACGACCTTTCTGCTGGGCTCAGTGAGCATGAGTCTTTCGCAGCTGGCCAAAGCCAAGGCGAGCACGACACAGCGGCTGGCGGCGCATCTGCGCGCCGACGCAGCGCTCGAATCGCTGCGCCGCGAGATCGTCTCCGTGATCCGCAGTGACGACCTGTTCTGGTCGCGCCTTCTCATCGAAGACGACGCGATCAACAGCTCGGTCGGGCGCCTGGATCGCGACGAAATCCTGGTCTTCTCAACGCGGTTCCGTCCCATCCACCCCGTCGAGTTTTCGGGCGAGGGGATGGAGTATGAGTCGCAGTTTCGCATCGAAGACGACGAGCTCGGTCCCGTCCTCTGGCACCGCCGCGACGCCGTGCCGGATGAATACCCGCGCGGCGGCGGGACCGCGACTCCGCTGGTCGATGGGCTCATCTCGCTGAGTATCGAAGCCTATGACGGCCAGCAGTGGTACGAGCAGTGGGACTCGGACCTCGACGGCCTGCCGATGGCCATTCGCGTCACGGTGGTCGCCAGTGGCCACGCGCTGGGCGACGAGGCGTACGACGAACGACTGCCGATCGCGATCTTGCGAACGGTGATCCCAATCGATCGCGTGCTGCCGCCGCTCGATCCAAACGCCCAAGACGAGCTGCCCGAAGGGGAATTGGGGGCAGAGGGCGCGGCCACCGGCGGCGCCACCGACCGCGACGCCGAGACCGGCGCGGACGGTGACACCGGGGTTGAAGCGCCCGGGCGCACCCCCAGCGGTTCCACCGGCGGTTCCACCGGCGGCAGTTCCACCGGCGGCCGAACCGGCTCAGGCCCCGACGTCACCAACCAAGATAGAGACAATCGCAACTCGCGCTCGAGGGTCCGCTCGTCCCGCGGCCAAGGAGGCACATGATCGCTTCGCCGCACATCAACGTCCCGTACACCCGCCGCGGCTCGGTCGTGGTCGTCGTGATGTGGTCGATCGCCCTGGGGGCCCTGCTGGTAAGTTCCGTGCAGTTACGGGGCTACCGGCAAAAGGCGATCGGAACCGAAGCGGTGGCCCGCGTCCAGGCCCGGTGGGCGGCCCGCGGAGGCATCGAGTTCACCATCGCCGTCATGGCCGACCAAACCCAGAACCCGGTCCCGGATGACGCGTTCGCCATCGTCCGAGAGATGGACTACATCGCCGCCGGCGACCTGCTCAACGCCAGTTACGACATTCGACACCATGCGGACGGCCAGACCTGGGCCGGTCCGATGGACGAGCATTCGAAGATCAATGTCAACACGACGCTGGAAGAGCGCGGACTTCTGCTGGCGCTGGACGACATGACCTTCGACGTGGCCGATGCAATTTTCGATTGGATCGACGAGGACGACGACGTTCGGGCGCTCGGGGCCGAGCGCGATTACTATCTCAGCTCGTCCAACTCCTACGAGCCGCGCAACGCCCCCATGCGAAGCATTGCCGAGTTGGAGCTCGTGGCCGGCATCTGGCCTGAGTACCTGCGCGGCGAAGATTGGAATCTCAACAACCGGCTCGACGCCAACGAGGACGATGGCGAACGCACCTGGCCCGATGATGAAGCGGACCAGCAGCTCGATGCCGGCTGGTCAGCGTACCTCACGACCTACTCGACGCGAAGCGCGATCGGCGCCTCCGGCCTGCCGAAGATTCGCCTGGGGGCGGCTGACCCCGCCCAGTTGATGGATCGGATCGGCGTGGACGAAGCGACCGCCGAGGCGCTTGTGAACTTCGGTCGAAATGAAAACAACCAGATGGTCCAACTGCTCGAAGTGTTCATGCAGTCTCGAATCAGGGCGGGCGGGACACCCCCTCAGGCCGGGGGATCAGCGGCGCCGCTGCTGGAAGAGGATCAGCTTCGACTGGTGCTCAGGGAAACCATGATCGACAATCCCACGCGGCGGCAGCCGGGGAAGATGAACATCAACACCATCTCCGCGGCACTGCTGCGGCAGTTGTTCTTTACCCGTGAATACCTCGCCGACGAGATCATCTACCTTCGCAGCAGCCGGCAGGAGGGAATCACGAGCCTCGTCGATCTCACGGACATCCCGGCCTTCCAGGAAGATGCCGAGGCGTTCAGCTTCGTCGCCCGCAACATGGACACGACCAGCAGCGTCTACTCGATCAGCTCCCGCGGCCGCTCGTGGTCAGGCGGCATCGAGGTCGAAATCACCGTCGTCGTCGATCGTTCAACCCTTCCCATTCGAATCCTTGAGTATCGTGAACAATGAGCGAACCGACCAACGGACAACCCACCGGCGGCGTCATCGGCGTGGTTCAACGCGCGGGTAAGAACTGGCGATGTTTGATCGGCCAAACAGACGCCGGCGTACCGCACATTACGGCATGGGAGGAGTTTGACGCTCCACGAGCCGGTCGGATTGCCGATTGGCTGGCCGAACACGATGTCCAGCGGGTCGTGGGCGTGCTGCCCGCGTCGGCGGTGGTGTGCCGAACCTGCTCGCTACCCGATACTGATGCGATACATCTGCACCAGGCCCTGCAACTGCAGGCAGAGGCACACTTGCTGGGCACGGCGCCGCCGCACCGCCAGGCCACGGCCGTGCTGGAAAACGCCCCGGGAGAAACGAACCGCACCGGGATCATGCTGTCATGGCCGCAATCCGCGCCGTTTGAGCTCCCCGAGACCGGGCTCGAAACAACCTATACCAGCGATATCGCCGCGCTGGCCGCGCTCCTGGATGGAAGCCGACCGGACAAGCCGCTGCTGTGGCTGGACCGAAGCGACGGATCGGTGGCGCTGGCGATCACGTACGCCGGCGGAGTCGCCTTCCGCGCCGCCCGGGAACTCGCCGACGCGCAGGGTTGGAGCGAGCGGGTCGGCTCAGTGCTGGCCGAGACGGCGCTCGATGCCGGCCACACGGCGTCCTTCACTGAATCACTGGTCGAGTCGCTCACCGAGCACCTCGCCGGACTTGATCCCGACACCGCCGTACTGATCGCGCCGCACGACATCCTTCAAAACGCGCAGCAACGCGTCCAAGGCGCGCCCAATGAAGAGGATTGGTGGCGGACGTATGGCGTCACGGTCGGCGCACTGCTCGCCGGGACCAATCAACTGGCGCCGCTGACGCAACTTCGCCGCGACGCACCGGTCGAATCGCCCTCGACGGCTCAACGCGTCCTCACCGCAATGTCCAACAAAACGAACGCGACCAAGATCGTCATCGCATGCCTTATCATCCTTGCCCTGTGGCCGCTCGCTGCGGCACGACTACGACTGTTGGCCTTGGAGGTGAGGTTCGCCGACATCAAGGAGTATGTTGACGCCGCACAGAAGAACGAGACCCAGCTCGAGATGTATCGCGCACTGAGACAGCACGCCTGGCCGATGACCAAGCTCCTCTCGGACATCGCCTGCAACACACCCCGCGGCATCGACCTGCAGCTCATCGATCTGAAGCACGAGGGCGACATGTTCAGCGTCTCGGGCACGACCAAGGCGTATGAAGGTCGCTCGCCTCAGGAAGTCGTCGCGCAGATGCAGCAGAACCTCCGGGCCGGCGGAATCTTCACCGAGATCTACTACAGTTGGGGGGATCGCAACAACTTCGGCGCGTACGAGTTCACACTCTCCGGTAAAGTCGCTCAACCTTATCGAACCCACGAATATCCGGTCAGCCTCGATTTCGGCAAATGGACATTGAGGGATCGACTGTACAACGGTAATACACCGCCGGCCCAAGCTCAGTCGACGACGGACACATCAGCCCCAGCCGAGGCGGCGGCGGGCGAAGCACTGGCGGCCAAGGACGATCCTGAGATCAAACCGACCCTGAAGCTGGAGGACGGAAACGAGAAGCCCGACGAGTTGGCCTCCGCCGCTAACGGGAGGCGGCCGTCAAGTGCTCGGCCGCGCGTTGTACCTCGCCCGGGCTCGGGCAGGAGCTTCGTACCGGGTAGCGCGCCGCTCTCCCGCGGCAACGACCGATCGCCGGGCGGCGCTGCTCCGGCGTCGCAGAACATCCCCGAGCCGCTGTCCGAAGGGCAGATCAACGCCATGTCGCTGGCTGAGGTGGACGAGGCGGTGGGGCAGGTCGCCACCGCTCTGCGACGCAGCCACCCCGATGAAGTAACGAAGGAGCGGCTGAAAAACGAATTCAAGCTCCTGTGGGATCGCAAGAGGGCGGGCCGATGAACGAACAATCGACGTGGTCCCAGCGGTTTGCCCAGCTCCCCCGCGCTGCCCAATGGGGTCTGATCGGTGCGGTCGTGATCATCGCGCTGTTGTTCTACACCGACGTCCTCTGGAAGTTCGCCGACGAGTGGAACGACGAGGCCGATGGAATTCGGTCTGACGTGCGCCAGGCCGCCCTGACCAATAGCGGATTGGATCAACTCGATCGGATGAAGGACCTTATCCGCGGCGTCGGCCCGGTCGTCAAGCCGACCAACGAAGGCGACGCCAACAAGGCACTAACCCAATCCGTCAACGCGATTCTCAAGCTCCACTCGGTCAGCAACGACGACTTCAAGATTCGGCCGCCGGCGAGACTGCCCACCGGCACGCTCGAGAAGATCGTTCAGGGCAGGAATCAACGCGTCGAACGACTCACCGGCGAGCTGCGCTTCGACGCAACCCCCGAGAACACGTTGGCCATCATTGCCGAGCTCGAGAGCAGCGAGGACATCGAGTCTGTCAGCCACGTGCGCCTCAACAAACTGCCCGGCACGCGCAAGCTCAGCGTGCGACTTACGGTTGAGGCCTGGATTCTTTCATCCGTCGCCAGGCGCGGAACGGGAGTCTCACGATGATGCAAAACCTGCACTTTACTAGACCGCTTCTATTGAGCACGGTCGGCCTGGTTGTGGCCGGTATCGTCCTCGTCACGCCTTTGCCCGGGTTGTTGGCGGCAATGTTCACGACGAGCATCGGCCAGGATAGCGCCGGCGAGAATATGCAGGCCTATCTGGCCGCCCACGACCGTGATCTCGCAACATACCGCGAGCGCTTCGAAGGCCGATCGCTGTTCTTTCGTCCCCCGGCGCCAGCAGTAAAGCCCGCCCCCAAGCCAAGGAGCGAGAACAAGCCTGAGGCGCCACCCCCGCCGCCACCGATTCCCATGTCCTACGGTGGGCCGGTCGTGATCGCCGTCATCGGAGACCAAGTCTGGTTCAAGAGCAAGGACAACCTCAGGCTACGTGTCGGCGAGGAAGGAGCCGGCGTCAAGGTCCTTGCCAGCAACCCACCTTGGACAGTCAAGTTGGGGTATGCCGGCGGCGAATACGACGTCCCGGTTTTCAAGAACTACCAAACTGAGTTCTCGTCGAGCCCGCTCACCGAGCGCCCCACGCCGGGGATCGTGTTCGCCAACACGGCCGACCGGCCGGTCAAAGCGCCCGGCCAGGTCGGGCGTCAACCGTCTGACGATGGTTGACGGCATGAGCAACGTCGTCTCGTCGTTGCATTCGGGAATCGTGATCCAATGCGTGTCACGATGATCCACGCGGAGATGTTTGAAGAGAGGTGACCCCGTGATCCCCCAACGTCTTAGATCTCAATGTTTGACCGCCGGCGCTATTTTGCTTTGCCTCGGATTGCTGAGCTCGACGGCGCCGGCCCAGGACGGTCGGCCGCAACCCCTGCCTGCGAACGGTCCGCAACCGGCCCAAGCGCAACCACCACTGCCGCCACAGCCGCAGCCGCAGCCGGCCAACAGAGGTGCGACCCGCAACGGGCGTCGTCCAGCCAACGAGGAGAAGGTCAAGTTCAGCTTCAACGAGGTTCCGATCGACAAGACGATTTCGTTCATTGTCGAGACCACGGGCAAAGTCGTCATCCCGATTGATCTGAGCACGACCCTCAAGGCCAAGAAGATCACGCTGATTATCGACAAGTTTATTGACCGATCCGAAGCGCTGGATCTGTTGTTCCAGGCGTTTCGACTGAACGAGATCGGCGTGATCGAGAAAGAAGACCGAATCATCATTGCCCTGCTTAGCGAGATTCTGCAGTTCGATCCGCCGGTCATCGGAGCCGACGTGGACATCATGGGCGAGACGAATCGCGGCACGGTCATCATGAAGTACTATCAACTGCGCAACGCCGACGCCGAAGACGTCAGCGGCAGCATCGAAGAGACATTGCCGGATTGGGCGACGATGACCGTTGACATCGGCTCCAATCAAATCATCCTCCAGGGCGACATCGGTTTGTGCCAGCGGGTCCAGGAGATGATCGACAAGCTGGATCAGGTCTGGAAGACTCCAAAGACGCAGACCTTCCGGCTGAAGTATGCCGACGCTAACGAACTCGCCCAGCAGATTCTCGACCTGTTCGAGGAAACGCAATCTCGTTCGGGGGGGCGCTCGTCGCGCACGCAGCAGCCCAGTGCGCGGCGCGGGCAGTCGGCCGATCAGCGCCGCCTCGCCTTACAACGCGCGCGCGCCGCCACCGGAGGCGACGGGATCGGCGGCCAACCACTGGAGCTCCGCATCACCGTCGACGTCCAGCAGAACTCCGTCACCGTCAGCGGTGAGCCTACCGTGGTCGATCAGATCGCGGAGCTTATCGTGAACGACTGGGATTTGCCCCGACCGGAAGGCACCGCCAAGGTGTATCTACTGGAGTACACCGATCCGATCAAAGTGCGTGACATGCTGCAGGAACTGCTGGGGCAGGAAAGCGGGGGTCGCCTCGGCGGCGGGCGCGGTCCCGGCGGCGCCGGCGGTCAACGAGCCGACATCCAGGACATTGTCGGCGGCATCTATCGAATCGAAGCGTACCCCGATTCCAACACACTCCTGGTCGTGTGCAAGACCGAAGAGAGCTTCAGCTTCCTCGACTCGATCATCGAGGAACTCGATCGGCCCATTATCCCCCGCCTTCCCCTGGTAGTTCCGCTCAAGCACGCCGATGCGGAGGCCGTCGCCGATGAGGTCAACGCTTTGCTGGCCCCGGCCGGCACCCGCGTCGATATCCAGCGGCGCCAGACAGGCCTGGCCGGATTTGAGATCGGCGGACCGGCCCAAGGCACCGCCGGCGGGGCCGCCCGTGAAGGCGAGGACGGCGGAACCATCACCTTTCCCTGGCAGCAGACCCGGCAGACCGAAGATGAGACGCCCCCCTCGGCACTCATCGGCAAGGTCCGCGTGGTGCCCATACACCGCCAGAACGCCGTGATGATCCTCGCTCCGGCCGAGTATCGCGACGCCGTTCGAGACTTCATCGTCAACGAGCTCGACAGCCCGGGGCGGCAGGTCATGATCTCCGTCATCATCGCTGAAATCGAGTTGACGGACGAGCTCGCCCTGGGACTTCGCTTGTCCAACAGCGACTCGATCCTCGGCGGCAACCTCGTCGACAACCGGCTCGGGGGAACGTTCGGCTTTACCGGCCAGGAGGACCCACTGTTTGAGAACTTCCTTGACCTTTCCATCCTGGACGTCAATTTCTCCATCAACGCGGCTATTCAGGCGTTGAGTCAGAAAACCAACGTGCGCATTCTCCAGGAGCCGCGCATCTTCACGGCGGACAATCAGGAGGCCAGCTTCTTCCAAGGCCAAGACGTGCCGATCCTTATCGGCACGCAAACGACCGATGTGGGGACGGTCAACGAACAGATCGACTATCAACAGGTCGGTGTGGGCTTGAACGTTCGGCCCCGCATCACCATCGAGGGTGATGTCGATCTGGAGATCAATCTCGAGATCTCCAGTATCGTCCCCGGCGCCGAGTTGTTCGGCTCGCCGATTTTCGATCGACGCGAGACCACCACACAGGTGATTGTGAAGAACGGCCAGACGATCGTGATCTCCGGAATCATAAAGGACGTCGAATCGAAGATTACCCGCGGACTCCCGTTCCTCAGCGACATCCCCTTCATCGGCGAACTGTTCAAGTCACACGAGAGCACAAGGAGCCGCACTGAGTTGATCGCCTTCATCACCCCCGTGATCGTGGTTGACCCCACTGAGAACGATACGAACTTCAATCGCGAAGAGCTCGAGTACCTTGATGATCTGATGCTTCCGCTTGAGGAACAGAGGCGCAGGATGCGCAAGAACAAGGACAATCTCCGTTCGCGGCTGCTCTACAAGCAGTATGAGCGCTCACAGTCTCCGCCGGTGGACGTGGACGATCTGAACGACGGGTGATGGAGACCGCGGCAAACGCAGGATTGATCGTGGCGTTAGTGGGACTGGCCGTCGCTGGCTGTGAGACCCCGCCCGGCCCAGTTGCGGCCTCCGCGTCGTCTGAACAGTCTGCGCTACCGATACCAGTCGTTCGAGCCCGCCAATTCGTCGCGGCGATCCTGCCGCTGGGAACCGTTCCCTACGACGGGTTTGCCCTGCCGATTGTTCGCCCCGATGGACGAGCCGTCGCCACCCAAACGGGGTACGGGCCGTCCTGGCCGACAGTTCTGGCCGAGCCGGATGCCGTCGTACCGCGCGGCAGCGCGATCTCGGTCTATGACTTGAGTTGGGCAGACGGCGAAGCCTCGCACCGATTTACGGTCAACGAACCGGCGATCCTCGGCCGATCGTGCGATCAGCGCGGATTCCTCATCGAATCGCCGCGATCGGATGGATCACGATGGATCGGCTACGTCGCCTGGGAAACCGGCGCCATCCAGTGGCTGGTAGCGGATAAACATGTCAACGCCTTTGCCTCACTCGGCCGCGAAGGTCAATTGGCATGGTCACGCCGCGCGCAGGACGCTGCGCACTTCGATCTCGTCATCCGCACCGCAGAGAATGAATGGACCATCGCCGCCGAAGGTGACGACTGGCTCATGCCCACGTTCAGCGGCGTTGGCCATGGATTGTTCATCATGCGCCTCAACCACGGGGAGCTTACCGCCACCTTCATGAGCGCAGCCGATCCCGAGTCGTCGCGCCGGTCGTTGGGGCATCTAACGCTAATGACCTCAGCGACACGGCGAGACGCGTATCAGAGTCTGGCCAGTCACGCGGGCATCCTCGGCTCGGCCAGCCGTCGCCCCGATCACTTGGTCTTCTTCCATCCCAGCTCATTACGGATGGCCATCTGGCAACCGACCACGACACGGGCCGGGGCAAGTATTCTGCTGGCCGAACACTCGACCGCCGGCATGATTACGTCCGATGGTCTGGCGCTCATCACCGACGCCCACAGTCTGATCGTACAAAGCGTTGTTGATCTCAGCGACCGACGACGAATCGTGCCCGGTGTTCAGATCCCTCACCCGATCGCGTCGAAGCGCTGGCCCATTGTGCTCGCCGGTCCCGCTGGCGGCCTGGTCGATCTGACCGCCTTGCGCCTGCTCTCGTCCGATGCGCTGGACGACCGCTGATCAACGGGTATGTCGCTCGCACCGATGCGCTCGATTCGATGCGCATCAGGCGACGCTGACGTGAGCCCGTCGTTGGGGTGCCACGCGCCTATCCACTCAGCGTCGTCGATTTGACTGAAGACGGATTCACATTGCGGGTGGCGGTCGTCGGCACGAACGCGAGCTCACGCCCACCGCATTACGACTGGGGTCTGGACTGCGTCGTGGTAAAGTAACGGCCAAAATCCAAGTGCTAGGGATCGCCACCTTGCTCGTTAGACATTGCCCGCCCCTTGGGCCTCTGATTCGGATTGGAGTTGGCCGCCGTTCTTTTCACCTTGGATGAACGTCTGCCCCTTGTATCGCATGGCGTAGAACACGAACGCGATCGCCGTCACGACCATGAGTGCGGTAAAGAACCAATAGTAATCAGCGCCTTCTAACTTGCTCGTACCGTCTTCATTTTGGATGATCTTGTTTACCGCGGCGGTAAAGAGATTCCCGAGACTGATCCCGAGGAAATACACACCCATGATGAACGATTTCATTTTCTTGGGAGCTTGGGTGTAGGCAAACTCCAGCGTGGTGATCGAGACCATCACTTCAGCGGCCGTAATTATTATATATGCGAGGATCTGCCAAGCGATCCCCGGCATGCCGGTCAGGCAGCTCGATATTACTGCGGGATCCAACTTCGCCGCTGCGGCAGCCTGGATAGCTTGCTCTAGTCCGTGGGAGGTAAAAGGCCCAGTCGTACCGAGCGCTGCCCAAAGCGCCTCAGCCGCTGCTGGCGCTGACTCCACGACACGCCCTTCGATCCAAGACGACAGCGCAAACGCGACAGCAGTGACGAACATTCCGATCGAGATTTTTCGTAACGCCGTGACTTTGAAGAACTTGTTCATCGCCGGATAGATCCCGTATAGAAACACGGGAATCAGAATGAGGATAAGAAGTGGGTTGGCCGCTTGAACTTGCGAAGGCAGGACAGTAACTCCCATCACTACTCGATTCATTTTGTCAGCCTGCAAAACCCACGCTGACCCAGTCTGATCGAACAACGCCCAGAACATCGGAACAAAGATCAAAAATATAGGTGCAAGGTTCAGGAGCGCCCGACGACCATCAGGACCGAAGGTTTCGGTCTTGAACTTTTTCCAACCCGCCGGCGGAACGTGTACGAACCTGTGCCGACCAAGCCAGAACACGAACAAGGCAATCGCCATCAACACGCCCGGTACGCCAAACGCAAGCCATGGCCCCACTTTCGCCAGGAAGATCGGGGTGAGCATTGTGCTCGCGGCAGCACCAATGTTGATCGAGTAATAGAACCAGTGGAATATCTTCGTTATTAGATGCTTATTGCCCGAACCGAACTGATCACCCACGTGGGCAGATACGCACGGTTTCACACCCCCAGCTCCAATTGCGATGAGAATGAGCCCTGCAAAGAGCAGAGGTTTCATGTCCCACGCCTCGGTTATCTGACCGACATCCATCAGCGCGAGTACCCCGTGGCCCAGGCAATAGCCCAACGACAAGACGATGATCGTTCGATACTTGCCTAACACGATGTCCGACAACAGCGCGCCAAGCAGCGGGAAGAAATATGCTGCCGCAGTGAACAGATGATAAGTCATCTTGGCTTCTTCTTCACCCATAAAGTCCGGATTACCGGATCTATCCAGCAGATGTTTGGTCATGAAGATCACGAGAATCCCCTTCATTCCATAGAAGGAGAACCGTTCCGCCAATTCGTTTCCGATGATGTAGGGAATCCCCCCGGGCATCCGATCGGTGAGTGTCGGCGTATCGCGATACT
>JADFNO010000092.1 GCA_022563315.1 Planctomycetota bacterium
GCTGGTTGCCCGGGCCATCGTTCCATGAGGATATATCACGGGTTTTCGTCGCCGGTGGGCTTGTCCGGCAGGGGCGAGGCGGGGGTCGTGGCGAACGGCGGCTCGTTGCGCAGCCGGCGGGCGATGTCGGCTATGATCCTCGGGTCGGTGCTGGCTGAGAGATGCGCCATTGAGAAGGGGGCGTTGGCGACCCACCACGGCGACATGCCGGGGGGAGAGGCATTCTCCGGGCCGACGATCATGTCGCCCAGCCGTGTGTAGGCCAGCAGTTCATAATCCGCCTCGGACAGGTGGGAATCCAGATCAGCGAGGAAGGCCGAGCCCGGCCGCATATCGATCGTGCGTTGATCAGCGGTGGGGAGGCCGGCGAGCCTGGCCCCTCGATGGGGCGAGCTGATCGTGAACAGCCGACTGATGTTGAGGCGTTTGCCGGGCGAGTTTGGACCGGCGGCGAGCCGCGCTACCAGACCGCCCATCGAGAATCCGACGACGTCCACTTTGACGGTTATGTCGGGGTCGTCGCTGGGGAATGCCTGCTCGACCGCGTCGACGAGATGTTTGCCACACGCCTCGAACGTGCTCAACCCCGGACCAAAGAACGACACGCTGATGATGCGATCGTCGCACGACGTTACGGCCTGGAGTTTGCGCACGACGCCGGGGGCAATGAACCCGGGGTCGTGGACGCCGCCGACGACGATCAAGGGGCGCTGCAGCGGCTTCGGGTCCCGTTGCATTTCGCGCAGAACAGCCTTGGCGTCGGCGTAGACAAGCGCAAACGACGGATTGAACGGCTCGTCCGCCGAGCACCCGCCGTTGAGAACAAAACTTCCGCACAGCAGCGAGCTGCCGAGCACTCGCACCATGAAGGACGAACGATTACCCATGCACGAAGTGTAGCGACCTAACTAAGCAGGACGATGCGCCGTTGGGTTGACGGGCAGCTCGTTGTGGAACGAACGATGCGGCGATCCGAATTACGTTTGGCCGACGGTGAGTTTCTCGACTTGCCCGGCGGCGATCTTTTGGATGCCGCTGCCCAGCTCGCCGATGGGATCGGGGGGGACGATCCGGACGTTCTTGTCGCCAAGTTTCGCGTCCCCTCGCCGTACGCGGTCCTGGAAGTTGCGACATTCCGCCAGCAGTCGGTCGAGAATCTCATTCTCGGGAACATTGGCGACGCGCTCGCCCTGAACGTAGATGATTCCTCGGCGGTCGCCGGCGAAGACCGCGACGTCGGCGCCTTCCGCTTCGCCGGGGCCGTTGACTACGCACCCCATCACCGCCACTTTGATGGGCAGGGTGATCTCATCGGCCAGTTTCTTTCGCACCTGCTGCACGAGCGTGAACAGGTCGACTTGAATCCGGCCACAGGTTGGACAGGCAATGAGTTCGGCGCCGAGGCGCTGCCGCAGGCCGAGGCAATACAGCATCTCCAGGGCGTCCTCGACTTCGTGAACGTGATCGGAGGCGTAGCTGATGCGCACCGTATCGCCGATGCCGTTGGACAGCAGCGTCCCCAACGCCACCACGCTGCGGATAGCGCCGGTCTCTTTCGGCCCGGCGTGCGTCACGCCCAGGTGCAACGGATAGTCGAACCGCTTGGAAACTTCCGTGTACACGTCGATCACCACGCCCGCGTCCATCGACTTGGCGCTGAGGCAAAGATCGTGAAAATCGCGCTCGGCAAAGATGTCCAAGTATTCTTCAAGTTTAGCGATCATCAGCGCGATCAGATGCCCGTGGCGATGGTCGCAGAAGAACTTCCCGAGCTCCTTCATTCGAGTCTGCTTGTCCTTGCGCTCGACGACGGAGCCTTCGTTGACGCCGATGCGTATGGGGATGCCGGCGTCCTTGCACGCATCGATGACACTGTTGACTTGATCACGGTCGGAGATGTTGCCGGGGTTGAGTCTGATCTTGTGTACGCCGGCTTCGACTGCCTCGAGCGCCCTTTGATAGTGGAAGTGGACGTCGGCGACGATGGGGACGACGGTCTGGCGAAGAATCTCCCCCAGGGCGGCGGTGTCCTTGCGTTGCGGGACGGCGACGCGGACGATATCCGATCCCGCGGCGGCGAGCCGATTGATTTCCGTTACACAGGCGTCGATGTCGTAGGTGTAGCCGGCGGTCATGGTTTGGACGGAAACCGGGGCATTGCCGCCGATCGTGACAATCCCGGTCCGTTCGTTGCCGACGTTGATCGTTTTGGTGGGGCGTCGTGAGGTCATCGCAGGCGGATTCTAAGGTGGGGGCCTCCCCAGGACCACATGACGGGGCAAGAAGCTGATCACATGATTATCGGCAGCCGAGGCCGCAGCCCACTTTTTCGCCCCGCCTTCATCCGTCAAATCGGTTTGCACCGGCTCGGAAGAGGCGTACGAGGATGATCCGGCGGCCAAGAATTATCGTGCCGGAGCGATCAGCCGATACCCCTTAGGCCTAAGGGGTACAGCAAGAGGGGGTATCGGTGGACGCTGAGTTTACCAATCATTTACACCTGAACAGCGCCGAGCAGAACAGGCTGCTCTGCCGCCTGGACCAAGGGTCTGCGGCCGGCAAGAGCGCCGAGCGCCGCCGGCACAAGCGATGTGAATATCGGGCGGAAGAAATCGCCATGATTGTCCAGCATCCCGGCGGCGGAAGCGGGCGGTTCCTGGTTTGCGCACGCAACATCTCAGCCAGCGGACTTTCGTTCATCCATGGCGGCTACTTACACCCAGGCACTGAATGCAGATTTCTGCTCCATCGCGCCGATGGATCCCCGATGGCCCTCTCCGGTGAGGTGATACACTGTCGGCATGTCGGGGGCCATCATCACGAGTTGGGGATTCGTTTCCTGAACGAGGTGGATCCGTACGAGATTCTGACCCCGGAGCAGATCGAAGAGGCCGGCGGACTACTCTCAGGTCGCGAATTGCCGACGCTTCGCGGCTCGATCCTCGTTGTCGATGGATCGACAACGGACCGGCGTTTGGTGGTCCATCATCTCAAGGGCACGGGCGTGGAAATAACCCCAGCCGCAACGCCGGGCGCGGCGCTTGACGCGGTGCGGAAGCATGAGTTTAGCCTCGTGTTGTGCGATCTGAATCTCAAGGAAGAAGAGCCGGCCCGGATGATCAAGCAGATGCGGTCATACGGGGTCAACTGTCCGATCGTGGTCTTGACCGCCGAGACCGATCTCCAACGCCTACTTCAGGCTAGGTCCGCCGGGGCCAACGAAATCATCGGGAAGCCCTATAGTCCCGATGCGCTGATTACCGTCATGGCGGAGTGGCTCGAACACACATCGATTGAGGATCCGATCTACAGCACGGTGGAAGACGATGCGGGGATGGCGGAACTGGTCGTTGATTACATCGAACAGGCAAGGCGCCTGATGATGAAACTACAAAAGGCGATAGATGCCGAGGATCAGATGGTTGTTCGTCAAGTGTGTCTGGCCGTGCAAGGATCCGCCACGGGCTACGGTTTCGGCGCAGCGACTGCGGCCGCTCGTGATGCGCTGAAAACCATGGACACTTGCGATTCTCTGGAAGAAAGCCAAGTACAGCTGCGTCGGTTGGTATCGATCTGTGGGCGATTGAGCTGCACGTCGTCCGTGCGCCCGGCCCGAGCGAAAGGCTCCGACGGCAAGCGTGTTTGAACAGCCAAGCCCGGCGTCGTTGCGATGCGCGGTGCGTCGCTTCCGGTTGATAAGGTGGTCAAGAAGCTCGATGATCGAGGCTGGATCATGAAGAAAGATGAATATCGAAACACGGTTCGAATCAGCGATGGCGAACGCCGTCGTTTGCTGGACGAACTCGATCGTGTGCAAGCGGTCGCCAGCGGAGATGTGGGTCCGGACGATAGCCGTCGAAAAGACCGTCGGTTCACCTACCGTCCCGGAAATATCTCGATCGCGGTTGAGCAACCGCGCGGCGGGACCACTTTCTTGTCGGTTTCGCCTCGAAACATCTCGGCTGGTGGAGTTGCCTTCCTCCATGGCGGTTTTCTTCACACGGGATCACGATGCACACTACGGCTTGGACCGCAACTCGAGGACACCGTGAAAATCGCAGGCGAAATCGTCAACTGCCGCCATATCGAAGGGCTCCTTCATGAAGTCAGCGTAAAGTTCGATCGCCCAATTGATCCCAGCTTGTTCGTGCGAATCGATGAGAGCCAGGACGCTGCGCCGTCCGAGCAAGCGCCGCCCCGAAAACAAGCCGGCTAGTTCGTGTTGCTACGCTCCAAGAGAACAGTGGTTGCGGCGGCCCTTATCGGGTTCGCGAGGTAACCGTCCGAGCAAGTACGCCCGCTTCCGCTGGGCGTCACGTGCCAACTGAGACCATCGCCGAGGCGGCGCTTGCGCGGCTCGGCGTTGTGCAGTATGATCCCCGCCACCACCGAGTTGTTGAGGAGGCGTCGGATCGTGGCCAGCCAAACCGCCAGGCATTTCATCGGGCTTCGGCTGTCGGTCATGATGTTCCTGCAGTATGCGATATGGGGCGCATGGCTGCCGCTGCTCTATCCGTACCTGCTCGGACATTGCGGCTTCAAGCTTGACCAGGTCGGGATGATCCTGGCGGCCGGCGCCGTCGGCGCTATCTTCGGACCGTTCATCGCCGGTCAGGTGGCCGATCGATACTTCGACACGGGAAAGTTCCTCGCGGTGAGCCATATTCTGGGCGCGGTGCTCGTGTGGGTGCTTGCGTCGGCCCAGAGCTTCGGGGTCTTCCTCGGCCTGTCATTGTTGTACGGACTTGTCTATGCCCCGACACTGGCGCTGACGAACTCGCTTTGCTTTCACCATCTGACCGATCGAGACAAGCAGTTCGGGCCTATCCGTTTGTGGGGTACGATCGGCTGGATCGTCGCCGGTATCGCCATGGGCCATTGGCTGCTTGTGAAATACACGCCGGAAGGTACCGACGCGTTCATCAAAGCCGCGCAGGACCTCGGTCGGGCCGATGCGTTCCGCCTCAGCGCAATCCTTGGGTTGATCATGGGCATCTATTGCCTCACGTTGCCACACACGCCGCCTACGAAGAATGCCCGTGAAGCAAACGCGACGTTGGAGGCGATCAAAGAGGTCCGCCGCCAACCGCTGCTCATGCTCTTTGTGCTGGCGATCCCGATCAGCGTCATCCATCAGTTCTATTTTGTTCATACCAGCGAGTTTCTCAGTGAGCTGCAGCGTCAGAGCGCCGCGGCTCAATCTACAGCGGTTTGGATCAACAACATCCTTGGCGTTGGCGGCGGCGGGCTGATGACGATCGGGCAGATGTCAGAGATCGCTGTCCTTGCCCTGATGCCACTGGTTGCGAAACAGGTCTCGCGCAAGGCGTTGCTTGCGCTGGGGATCTGTGCTTACGCGGCGCGAATGGCGCTGTTTGCCTATGCCGCCCAATCCATGCCGGCCGTGCTGCTCGGCGTCACATTGCACGGATTCTGCTTCGGCTGCTTCATCTTCGTCGCGTTCATGGTCGTCGACGAACAGACGCGGGCGGATGTTCGGGCTTCGGCGCAGAACTTGTTCAATCTCGTGATCGTCGGGATCGGCATCATCGTCGGAAGCTGGTTTGCCACCAGTATCGTCGGCAACTGGGCCACCCACGACGTGCTCAACGAGGCCGGCCAACCGATCCTCAACGAAGCCGGTGAGGTGATCACGAGAATGAACTACACCGAGCTGTTCAGTGTCCCAATGTGGGCCAGCCTTGCGTGTCTGCTCGTGTTGATCGTGTTTTATCCGCGCGGCAAGCGAAAGAGCGTCGGGGGCGAGTCGGCGACCGATGCACATCGCCATTGATTCGCATCCGGGTGCCATGCTTTGACCCTTTTAGGGCAAAGCATGCTTCACCGCGACAGGTCGGGGATGAAGCATGGCACGCAGGAAGCGCACGAGAATCACGTGGGACTCAGATAAGTGAACGAGCGGTCGCTTGGTCGTGCGCGTTGCCGGTGCGCTCGGATCCCCAGCGGCATGTCGAAGTCACTGCGGACGCAGCAAGTATTCGAGCAGTCGATGCCGGTCTTCTGTCAAGCCGGTCTCGGTCGGGGCCGCGATCCTACTGGTTTCGAGCATGCCGCGGCCGATGGCGACCTCGATGAGCAGCCATGCCAGCGCCGTGGCTGGTTCATCGTTGCGAACGACATCATGTTTCTGCAGATTCCCTAGTTCAGCCACGAGAAATCCGTGCAAGTTCGACACGTGACGGCGCACGGCCGAGACGATCGCCGGATCGCGCCCCGATTCCGTGATGGCCTGCACGATAATGCGATAGGGGGCGGCACCTGGTTGAAGTGTGGTCGGTTTCGCAGCCACGAGTATTTTCAGACGATCCTTCGGATCGACGACGCCCTCCAGCGCCACTTCCCATTGATGAATGACGTGCGCGCCGACTTGGTCGATCAGCGTGATGAACAAATCCAACTTGTTTGTGAAGTGACGGTAGAGGATCGGCTCGGTGACGCCGGCGTGTTTGGCCAATTCAGCCGTCGTGGTACCGCCAAAGCCGCGGCGGGCAAAGAGATCGGCGGCCACGTCGAGCAATTGACGCCGGCGATCCGCAGCCTGTAGTCGGGGCATAGAACGGCAACCCTCCATGAGCGCGCAGTGTACCGTACGTAGCCCGGAGCGCATTTCAGTCAGGCGGTTTTGGCGTGCGGCAACTCAGCGGCCGGGTGGATTTGCAATTCCGCCACGCCGCCGGGAACGATCAGTTCACTGATCGGCGTGCCCTCGGGAATGATCTGCCCGTCCAGCGTGCGGATCACACCTTGGGGGTTCGCTTTCTCGTGCGCTTCGAGGTCGGCCGTGAGCTCGTTTCGCGTCGCCTCCTCGAGTTTGGTCCACGCCATCCGACCTCGGCACTTGGGAAACTTCGAGCAGCCCAGCCAAGGTCCGCGCTTGCCGCGACGCAGATTCAACGGCGATTCGCACTTGGGACATTGCAGTTCGGTCAGGACCGGCGGCGGCGCGGGATACTTGATCTGCTGGGCCTTATCGAGATTGACCACGCACTTGACGTCGGGGTAATTGACCGAGGCGAGAAACTTGCCGAAGCGACCGGTGCGAAGCACCATCGGCGATCCATCCTCGGGGCAGGCCACGTTCACACGCTCCGGGAGCATGGGGCGACCTTCACGATCGATCGGGGCCGCGTAGTCGCAATCCGGATACGACATGCAGGAAAGGAACCGGCCGTTCTTGCCGAACCGATAGCACGTGCTGCTGGAGCATTTGGGGCACTCGTAGATCGCCGGCTGCTTCTCGGCCTTGGCGTGCGTCATCGTCTCGTGGGCTTTTTCCAAGGACGCGGAGAAGCGTTCGTAGAACTCACTCAGCATCGTGATCCAGTCGGTGTGCTGCTCCTCGATTTTGTCGAGCTTCTCTTCGAGTTGCCGGGTGTAGCTGATCTCCATGAGACGGGGGAAGCCTTCGATGAGCTTGTCCGTGACTACCTCGCCGAGGTCCGTGGCGTGGAACCGCCGGTCGATCTGTTCAACGTACTTGCGATCCTGAATGACGCGGATGATGGAGGCGTACGTCGACGGTCGGCCGATGCCTTCGGCCTCCAAGGACTTGATGAGTGATGCC
This sequence comes from Planctomycetota bacterium, assembly GCA_022563315.1. Classification (GTDB taxonomy): domain Bacteria; phylum Planctomycetota; class Phycisphaerae; order Phycisphaerales; family SM1A02; genus JADFNO01. The sequence continues at coordinate 7,586 of JADFNO010000092.1, forward strand.
TCGGTAAACCGGGGCGGTGGGGACGTGAACAGTTGCTCCGGATCGATTGCAAACGGGGCGAGCTCGTCTTGCTCTTCGAGCTTGGGCAGTATCTGTTCGTCCGACGCGGCCGGCACCCCGGCCACGCGATAGAAACCGTCGAAGGCCAACACGCGGCCGCCGGTCTTGAATATGGCCCCGGTTGACTCGTCGCTCCGCGCCAGATGAACAGTCGTGGAATCCCATTCGGCGGGGACCATCTGGCAGGCGACGAAGCGGGTCCAGATGAGACGGTACAGCTTGAGTTGGTCGTCCCGCAACGCGTGGGCTAAGTCCTTGGGATGACGGCGCACGTCCGTCGGACGGATCGCCTCGTGCGCCTCTTGTGCCTTGGCCTTGGTGGACCGGTTATGGACCGTCGCGTGTTCGGGTAGATATCTGCGGCCGAACTCGTCTGAGATGTAGTCTCGAACTGCCGCGGCGGCCTCCTCGCTCAGATGAGTGGAGTCGGTTCGCATGTACGTGATGAGTCCAACTTGTCCCTCGCCCGGGACGTTCACGCCCTCGTACAACGCTTGGGCGGTTCGCATCGTTCGCTCGGCGGCATAGCCGAACGCATTCGCCGCCGTCGCTTGGAGGCTGGCCGTGATAAACGGCGCGGGCGGCTTGCTCGTCGTGCGCTTCGTCTGGATCGACTTGACCCGGTATCGCACGTCGGGTCCGACCTCGCCGGTGACGGTTCGTCGAAAATGCGCCGGGCCTTTGCCGTCTGTGTCTTCTTCAACCGCGATGGCGAGGTCCACCATCCCCGTCGCCGCCGCCACGCGCTTCACGTCACTGGACAGATCGCGAGGTTCGTCGGCACGACACCCAAGCGTGAACTTCTTCCCGTCCAGCTCCACAAGCTCAGCCTTGATCGATTGATGCTCGGTGAGCCAGGCGTTCTGCGATTTGATCGTCGGGCCTTTGCCCTTGTTGTCCACTTCACCCTGGAACTGGCGCCATTTGTCTACCAGCGCTGCCGCGCTGTTGGGATCAAGACTCAACCGAGCCGTGATCCGCCAATTCTCATCCGGCACGAAACCACGAATGTCTCGCTCTCGATCGACGATCAAGCGGGTCGCTACCGACTGGACCCGTCCGGCGCTCAGGCCCCGGGCCACCTTCTTCCATAACAGCGGCGACACTTGGTAGCCGACGATCCGGTCGAGGATCCGCCGCGCCTGCTGCGCGTTGACCTTGTACATGTCGATCGTGTGTGGGTGCGCAAAGGCGTACTGAATCTGGCTCTTGGTGATGGCGTTGAAGATCACCCGCTTGGCTTTGGTGGGGTCGATCCCCAACTCCTGGGTCAGATGCCACGCAATCGCCTCGCCCTCGCGATCGAGGTCCGTCGCGAACCAGACGTCGATGGCTTGCTTGGCTGCCCGCTTCAGTGCGGCCACCGTTTTCTTCTTCTCAGGCAAGACGACGTAGGTCGGCTTGAAGTTGTTGTCCAGGTCCACGCCGGGCACCGGCTGCTTCGAGCCCTTCTCCGCCCGCGCCGGGAGATCGCGCACATGACCGATCGAGGCCTGCACCACGTAGTCCGGACCGAGGTACCGGTTGATCGTCTTCGCCTTGGCCGGCGACTCGACGATCACCAGATGCTTGCCCGTGACGTCGACCGTGGGGCTGCGGCTACCTTTGCCTCGGGGCTTCTTGGTTGACTTGGACGATTTGGCCATAAGCGACTTGCGTATCGGTCAGAACGACGCTGCTGATGAATATCGACCCGGGGGTGGCCGCGGGACGGTAGGGGACGCGATTCGCCTCTGTCAAGGAAAATCAGGCTGACCCGCCTTATGAGGGTCCTGGGCCGGCTTGTGACGGCTGCCGGTGGCCAAGGGCCGCAAGTGCCTCGTTCACAAGCTCTTGCGGCGATAAATCGTCCGCCTCGACCCAGGCCGAACCCCCATACCGGCGAAACCGCCTCAGCCACGTCCGCTGCTGCTTGGCGAGCCGGCGGGTCGCGATCTTGATTTGCTCCGTTGTCTCGTCGAGGCTCAATCGCCCAGCCAGATGCTCCAGGACCTGGCGATAGCCCACGGCCTCGGACGCCTGGCGCCCCAGCCCGCCGCGCTCCTGCACCCGGCGAACCTCCTCCACCAGCCCGGCGGCGAACATCGCTTTGACCCGGGCGTTGATGCGGGCGTTGATAGTCGGCACGCTGTATTCCAAACCGATCAGCTGAAGGTCCGCAGGGACCGTCGCGGTCGACGACCACTGGCTTTGGAGATCGCTGATACGCTTCCCGGTCTGCTCGAACACCTCGATCGCGCGGATGGCTCGTCTGCGGTCGTTGGCGTGAATCCGGGCGGCGGCGGCGGGGTCGATCGCTTCAAGTCGCTGCCGCAACGCCTCGTCATCCAAGGCCGCAATGGCGTTTCGTAACTCCGGCGCCGGCTCGGGCCCGTCGAAGAGTCCGTGCAGCAGCGCCTGAATATAAAGGTTCGTGCCTCCGACCACGATCGGCCAGCGACCCCGCCCGCGGATTTGGCGGATCGCGTCCTGAGCCAGCGCCAGCCAACGATCGACCGTGAAACCGTCCTCAGATGGATCGACCAGATCCAGCAGATGATGGGGGACCGCGCTTCGTTGGGCCGCAGACGGCTTGGCGGTGCCGATGTCCATCCCGCGATAGATCTGCATCGAGTCGGCGCAGATACATTCGCCCCTGCCGGGCAGTCGCGTGGCCAGTTCGATCGCCAGCTCGGTCTTGCCCCCAGCCGTCGGCCCCACAATGACGATGAACGGGTTGAGCGGGCTCATGCCGGCCAATGCTAGGTTCATCACAACCGCCGCGGCCCGCAACGTCCCGGTAGCGCGCACAAGCGGGGTCGCAACGCGCGGTCACCGTGGCGCGCGCCGAGCATTTTTGGGAAAAATCGATCGAACAGCGATCATCGATTGCCGGCCGCCAGCGACGTTCGGCTCGATGGGCGCGCGCCGTAACGACCGCGCGGTCGGGTTTGCGCGCGCCCGGTTGACCGCGCGGTTCGTTACCGAGGCTTATCGAGGCTTATGGAGGCCTAACTTTGCTTACCCGAGCGAGTTGGAGGCCTAACTTTGCGTTATTACGACCATCCCTGTGCGCGCCGGGAGATTTGCGCGCGCCAGAAGGGACTCACCGCGGAGCCGCAGAGGACGCAGAGAGGGAGGAAACGTCGAAACGTCGAAACGAGGGGATAAGGATTGGAGGGCGACATATAAAGCCGCGACCGTTGGTCGCGCGGAACGATGAGGCATGGGCCATGAGGGATGAGGCGCGACGCGGGCTGATCGCTGATGGCTGATGGCTGATCGCTGATAGCTGATCTCCTTCGCCACGGAAGGGAGCACCGGAGCGAGCTCTCGATTCAATCGGGATGTCAGCCCCAGCGAGCCGGGCTGTGTCAGCCCGGTGGACGCCGGACGTCATACCGCGTCCGAACGCCAGGTGTATGCGACGTCCACCGGGGCGACACGCCCCGGCTCGCTAGCGGGGAACGAACCTGTCCAGGTTTCTTTCCCGAGCCAAATTCTGGGGGACTTGAAAGTAAGTAAGAAGTTACTTACAATAGGGCGATGGCCACCCGGACCCGCAAATCTTCCGCCGAGCGACGCGAAGAGATCGCTCGGGCCGTCCTGCACATCATCGGCCGGCGCGGCCTAACCTCGCTCACCATGTCCACGCTCGCGGCGGAGATCGGCGTCACCTCCGGCGCGCTGTTCCGCCATTTCGAAACCCGCGATGACATCCTCCGCGAAGTCGTCCGGCACGGCGTGGCCAAGATCGACCGGACCTTCCCCGACAAGTCGCTCCCGCCCCTGGAGCGTTTGTTCACCCTTGCGCGAAACCGCATCCGTCTGCTCGGCCCCGATCCGGGACTCGCTTGGCTGCTGCGATCAGAGCAGGCGTACCTCACGCTGCCCAAAGACGCCGTCAACGAACTGCGCGACGTCGCCCGCCGCTCTCGCCGATTCCTTCTGAAGGCAATTCGCGATGGCGCTGCCGACGGCAGCATTCGATCTGACATTCCACCGGAAGTGCTACTGGTACCGATCATCGGAACGATACACACGTTGATCGGCACACCGGGCGCTGCGCAACACGTTCAAGGCAAACAACACCGCAACACATCGCGCGTTCTGGCGGCACTGGAACGCATGATCATACCTCCCAGGAGCGCGAAGTCATGATGCGCAACCAGCACGATCAATCATGTTCAATCTTCTGAAAGGAGACCACGATGACCACGACCCCCACATTGACCCCTGATACAACCGTCGGCGAGATTGCTGTCGACCATCCGCTCGCCACGCGCGTCTTCGCTCGCCACAACATTGACTTTTGCTGCGGCGGAGGCAAACCGCTTGCGGAAATCTGCACCAAGCTCGGGCTTGATACCGAAGCAGTGCTCAAGGAGATTCACCACGAATTAACATCATCCGATGAACCACAACGGCGATGGGACGAAGCCCCGCTGGAGGAGCTCGTCGATCACATCCTTACCGCGTACCATCGACCGCTGGATGAGGAGCTGCCGCGCCTGGAGGCGATGATGCGCAAGGTGAACGATGTGCACGGCGAGAAGGACCCGGAGCGCTTCGCCGAGTTGCTTACGGTCTATCTCGCCCTGAAAGCCGAGCTCCAGGAACACATGATGAAGGAAGAGCAGATTCTCTTTCCCATGATCCGCCAGGGGCGTGGCGCCATGGCCACTGGCCCCGTGTCCGTGATGATGCACGAGCATGATTCAGCCGGCGAAGCCTTGCGCCGATTGCGCGAACTGACGAACGACTATCAGCCGCCGGAAGGAGCCTGCACCACCTGGCGCGCGTTATGGCACGGGCTGGCCGCCCTGGAAACTGCGCTGCATGAGCACATTCATCTGGAGAACAACATCCTGTTCCCGCGGGCGCTGGCGAGCTGATTCTGTGGGTTGCCGCAGGGCAGAACGCCGCAAAGATGCAAACACGCCCGGCCGCGGCGAGCAGAAGAATCGGCAGGAGGCATTTGGCACTGGGGACGAGGGGAATGACACCCGTTGAGCCCCGCCGCCCACGGCGGATCGTTGGTCAACCGGCGCCCATCAGCACGACAACGCCGCGCGAGCGGGAAAGCTCGCGTCTTTGCGGCATAACGTGATGCGTCAGCCGCCGCGTCCTCGCGGTCGGCTGGACGCAGTGGTTAGGCGGACCTTTAGTATCGGAGATTGGCGCCGAAGTCAGGAACCAGCCCCTGCTCTGCGAGCTTTTCCCATCGTTGAAGTTGGCCCCCGTCCATTTGCCAGAACGCTGCGCAGAGATTGAAGTACTCGATTGGCGCTTGCGTCTCACCTTGTTCGAGGAGTTCCTTCGCCAAGGTCATATTTGGGCCGAAGGAATTGAGTTGCGGCGAGCCCGGCGTCTTTCCGGCCGCCAGAAGATGTGCTTTAGCGGCTTCAATGTCGTCTCTTCGAAGGGCAACCCGCCCGAGGACGAGATGGCCTTTGTGAACAGCGTTGCCGTAGTTCCAGTCAGCACGATGGCTTTCAGCCCCGAGTAAGAGTTCGTTCGCATACTGTTCTGCTTCGTCTAAGGCGCCATTCTGGACGCTAGCCATGGCGGCGTCGCTGAGTTCTAGCCAGCGAGTGTAGGCGTTCCGGCCATAGAAGCCCACGTAATACACGGTCGCGCAGAGGGTGGTCATGACGCCGAGAATAAGACCAACTGTGCAGACCAGTACAAACCAGTGAGTCCTCGGTCTTGCGTTCGGCATCTCTTCGCCCTCCAACGTGGCGGTCTGAGTGCTCAGGCGTTCCCCCGCCTCACGTTCAGTATAACCACTGGGGACGAGGGGAATACCACCCGTTGAGCCCCGCCGCCCACGGCGGGTCGTTGGTCAATCGCAGCCCATCAGCGCGACAACGCCGCGCGAGCGCCGCCGCCTCCACCAGCCTCATGGGGCGTTTCGGATCAGAAGAGGTGTCAGGATGATTATTGTGAGCCCTTGCATGAGAGACGACGTTTCACAAAATTCATCCCGACGCCTTTTCTTTCCTGTGAGGATACCATTTGCCCGTAGACTCTCGGCGAACAACCATGCCTCGACAAGTTACCGCATACAGCGTATTCATTGCTTCACCCTCAGATGTAGAAAACGAGCGCATCGCGATTCGGGAGGCGATCCTTCAATGGAATGCCGATCACTCCCGGGCTTCCGGTGCGATCTTAGAACCGCTGATGTGGGAGCGTAATGCAACACCAGAACTCGCTGGCTCTCCCCAGCAGGTTATCAATCAGCAGGTTGTCGATTGGAGTGATTTTGCCATCGCTTGTTTCTGGTCAACGGCTG
>JADFNO010000093.1 GCA_022563315.1 Planctomycetota bacterium
CCACCGCCGCCGCGGGATAAACCTCGACCACGCGCTGCAACGCAGCAAGCGTTTGCTCGCGATCCAACTGCTGATGTAAGTATCCATCGGAAATTCGCCCCATCTGCGGCGCTGTTACCACGCCGACGATGAGCATCCCCATCCCACCCATGAGAGCGAGGCCCAGGGCGCCACTCTTGGGCACGCGCTCTGAGACGACACCCAACATCGTTGGCCAGAAGTAGCAAACGCCGATGGCGAACACCGTTGCGGAAGCGAAGGCCATCGCAGTAGATTCGGCGAAACTGAACCAATACAAACCGGCGCCGGAGAGAATAGCCGAGGCTACAAGAATCCCGGTCGGCGAAAGACGATGAATCACAGGCCCGGCGAAGGACCGCAGCACCGCCATGAGTCCGTTGATATACGCCAGGACGAGAATCCCCGCGATACCACCTGCCTCAAGCACCGCCGGCACCCATCGGCCGGGTCCCAACTCGAGTGATGCGGTAATGCACATGCACAGCAACAAGATGATGAACAGCGGTCTGCCCAGCGCGCCGCGCACCATGCCGCCGAACGTTACACCCGATTGCACACGTTCCGTCGCGGGGAACTTCTGGCCGGTGAAAAGGATCGCGTAGACGATCGTCGGGATAAGGATGAGGGCAACGGTGACCCGCCACTGCTCAATATCCATGTCGCTCAGAAAATCGGTCACAACTTCGCGACCCAAGAGGAATGCGGCCACGCCGCCTATCACAATCCCGCCCGGGAACCAGACGTGAAACTGGTTGAGCTTCTTTGTCTTCTGGTCGGGATAGAGGGTGGTGATCAACGGGTTGCAGACGGCCTCCACAGTTCCATTGCCAAACGACAGGATCAGCGCACCGCTAAAGAGCATCCAGAACGCGGCGTCGGGCGTGGTCAGAATCATGATGAGCGCGCCGGCGACATGACAGAGCACCGCGAACCGCATCAGGTTCTTCATACCCAGCGCATCGATCAACGGCCCGAGTACGAAGATCGAGATGGTGAACCCCCAGATCGCCGCGCCGCCGATGTAGCCGACCTCTTCGTTGCTGAGCGCGAACTGAGCTTTGAGCGGCCCCATGATTGCGCCGATGACCGCAAAGCCGACCGATGTGGAGATCAGCGAGAAGCAGCTGCCGAGGAAAAGACGATCGCGGTTCATGGTGTCCATCCTGTGTTGCGTGGAAGTGATGGCAGCCTACCAGGTATCCGGTAGTGGCCGCAACATAACGAGGCAGGTGTCCACATTGAGAAGCACCCGGGCGCCGCCAGCCGGTCTGGAGGCTTGCATCCCGAATGTCGATCATGCTCGCGATGCGATTACCATACCTCCGCCGGACAGATGGCCGAGCGGCTGAAGGCGCCGTCTTGGGAAGCCGGGCACAAGCGCTGAAAACAAATGACTTCGGTGCAGCGCATGCGCCCGGCATGCGCCAAGCGTCTGGATCGGACGCCGATCCGGCCGCAATCATTGAGGCGTGGCGGGGCTGCCGGGGGCGAGCCGCACGGCGATCGTGGCGATGGTGTGGGCAACGGGGTGAGGTTAGATGCTGATAATGTTGGAAAGTCGGCGAATGCAGGGATCGCGCGCAAAAAATAACCGGTCCGCGCCTCTGCACGGACCGGACTGAGGCTTGAGAACAGGCGTCGTCAGAAGTGCGGATTCAGCGGCGTCGCCGGCTTATTCCCGTAAGGCCGGCCAGACCAGCAGGGCCAGAGCACTTGGGGCAGAAACGATCTCGATTGACTTGACGTCTCCGGTGACGTCCAGAACGTCATTGTTAGCGACGAATCCAAAGATCAGTGGACGTTAGGCGAAGAAAGAAATCAAGAAGAATCCAACCCGCAGGCGGGTGCTCTGGGCAGCTTGGTCCTTGGTCCGCTTGGCCTGGGCTTCGATGCGGTTGGCGGCTTCCCATGATCCAGCTGCGAGCGCCCGTTCAACGGTGTCTCGGTCAGCGTGGTTCATTCTTCTAACTCCTCTTCCTTCTCTAACACCTCTGTTTCCGCTGCCTTCAACCGCATCTCGGCCAAGATGAGTACCATGTGGGCATTCACGTGAGCGAGCGGATCGTCCATGCCCTTCAGTCTTTCAGTGAGCACGTTTTCGCTGCCTGGAGGATTGGGTAATCGTTTGTGTGCATTGCTCCAGAGGAAGACGACGTCGCCACCGAATGCAATTTCGATCATCGCGTCGATGACCTCACGAGACACGGGTGCGAATTCCGTCACGCCGTGCTCGTGCTTGATCTTGTAGCGCGCACCTATTCCAGCAATGACGATCTTGTCGTGCGGTGCGACAAGCGTGTTTGCATGGGCGACGATCCGTTCGCGCATATCACGCCAGTTTGCTTTGTCGCGCCAGAATAGTGAAACTGCAAAGCCGTCAAGGTGTTCCAGGACGAGTTCCTCTGCAAAGATGTAAACGCCTGCCTCGCGAGCATTCGATAGATTCCACTCAAAGAGCAGTGCGTTCGGCCAATGGCTCCGGAACCAGGACCAGCACGCTACGTACTGTTCGACCGCCTCTTTTACTTCTGCCTCAGTGTAGTTTTTGGGGTGACGAACCACGCGGCGATGCTTCTTCTCGATGTCCGTAATGATCCAGACAGCGCCGTCGCAAATGGCTTTGATCGCTTCGAGATTCTTTTCGGCCTTTTCACGATTGAAGGTTCGGATGGTTCGATCCGCGTTGCCTCGTGTGTACAGTCCCGGCCGGACGTAAGCGATGCGTTCGACGCCGAGGGCCTCGGCTATCGCTTCGATCTCGGCTGGAGCATTGGCGAGCGAGTAGGTCAGATGGATTTCGTTGCCAGCCGCGGGCTCGATGGCTGGAGTCTCCGGAGGCCCCTGAGGCGCGGCGGTGGGGGCCATCCAACAAGCGACGGCAGTGATCATCAATGCGAGTGGGATGAGTTTGCAGATTCCGCTTTTCATGCTGATTGCTCCTGTGGGGCTGTCGCCGCTGTCGTATCAGTCGGCATCTCTTCTGGCACCCGTTATCGCGTTTATGAAATAACTCCGGGACTACAGCGACCGCTCGGCTATCAGATATCGCTCAGGTCACGCCTCAGCAACTCCGCCAGCTCGCAGGCCGTTTCCAGCAGATCGTTGCGGTGACGACGGACCGCTGGCTATCCTAGTCAAGGCAATCGACCGTGTACTCGCGATCGCCGTGCTTATCTTCGCCAACCCACATCGCGCAGTGAAGCACGACAAATGGCGCACATGGCGCCGGTTGGCAATTGACACCCGGCGTAGCGCTAACAATAATGCGTTTCCAGTATGGACAGGTGGCGGAGCGGTTGAACGCGCCAGTCTCGAAAACTGGTATACCCTTCGGGGTATCGTGGGTTCGAATCCCACCCTGTCCGCTTGATTGCCCACGGCGGCGGCGAAGTTGGCTCCGCCGCTACACTGACATCGGTATGAGTCACCTCGCGATCGCCGCTGGCACACCGTTCGCTGCCCAGACGGCGACCGCGATTGCGGACGAAGGCGGCAATGCCGTTGACGCGGCGATTGCTGCGACGTTCATGACCTGGGTCTGCGAACCGGGCATGACCTCGCTCGGCGGCGGCGGCTTCTGCTGTGTCTGGCCGCCTGATGGTCCACCCATAACAATCGATGGATTCGTTGAGATGCCCGGCCGATCCGCGGACAAGCGCCGATTCGGACAGGGTGATCGAGTGTCGATGCCCTACGGCGGCGGTGTTGACACCTTCATCGGTCCCGGCTCTATCGCCACCCCCGGCGCATTAGCGGCGATCGAGCTGCTATGGAAGAAGTGGGGCAGTCTACCGTGGCGTGAACTTATCGAGCCGGCAATCGCTGCTGCACGGGACGGTTTCCCTTTACCACCCCAATCCGCTCTCTACTTCTCGCAAAGCTATGACGCTGTGTTTTCGTATACACCCGGTGCGCGACACCTTGCCCTGCGCGACGACGGTCAGCCGCGCGATGTGGGAGATACGCTCCAGATTCCCGAGCTGGCCGACTCCTTGCAACGCATCGCCGATGAGGGCGCCGACGCGCTGTACCACGGCGAACTGGGGCGGGCCATCGCCGACTGGGTCGATCAGCACGATGGGCTATTGGGTATCGACGATCTGGCCGAATACGCCGCCGTCATCCGACCGTGCCGCATGAGTGAGCAGCGCGGCTGGCGTATGGCGACGAATCCCGCCCCGGCCGTCGGAGGGGCCGTTCTTGTCGAGCTCGTCTCGCTGTTGGGTGAACGTCCACGAGGCCGATGGTCCGCTGACGATGTCGCGCTGTTTGCCCGGGCGATGGAGCGAGCCTTTACCGATCGAAACGAGTGGTTACGCAATGGTCAACTCGAACGAATGAGCGATGACGAGTTTCTCGACGCAGTCGATGGACAACGCCGGGCACTGGCTTCACCTTCTACAAGTCATACCTCGGCCATCGATTCCGATGGTCTTGCCTGCGCCGTCACCACATCGACGGGCTATAGCGCGGGCGTTGTCGTGCCCGGCACAGGCGTGCTGCTGAACAACATGCTCGGGGAGATCGAGCTGAACCCCGCTGGGCTGCACGCGCTTGAGCCCGGCGCACGCATGCGATCCAACATGGCCCCGAGTATTCTGCGCTCGGCCGACGGCGATATCGTCTCGTTCGGCACCGGCGGCGCCGATCGCATCACCTCCGCTCTGGCGCAAGTATCAGCGAACCTCGTGAATCTTCAGATGCCGCTCGATCAGGCGATCGAACACTCTCGTTGCCATCTTGAATGGCGCGACGGTGAGCCGATTCTCGCCCACGAGCCTGGTCTCGATACAAGCGAAGTATCGTTTGAGACCCGCAGTTTCGATGAGCCTCACATGTACTTCGGTGGCGTGCAGGCCGTGCAGCGCACCAGCCAAGGCGAACTACTCGCCGTCGCCGACCCTCGCCGCAGCGGTGGAGCGATCGTGACCTGAACACGCCCCACACGCCTTGGCTCTCGCTGTCTTCGCTATAATCCAACCCATGCCCGACACAAACATCGATCCCTTCAGCGTCAAGCAGTCGCTCTCCACCGCGTTGGGGCAACGAACGATCTATCGCCTCGATGCCTTGAGCAGTGTCGGCGACCTCGAGCGTCTGCCCTACACCATCAAGATCCTGCTTGAAGCGTGCCTGCGCAGCCTCGACGGCCACGTGATCACCGAAGAACACGTCAAGACGCTCGCCGCCTACGACTCCGACGGCGTGGGCCAGGCGGAAATCCCCTTCCGGCCCGGGCGAGTCGTCCTCCAGGATTTCACCGGCGTCCCCGCCATGGTCGATCTCGCCGCGATGCGCAGTGCCATGGTCCGCATGGGCGGTGACCCCCGCAAGGTGAATCCACTCGTTCCATGCGATCTCGTCATCGACCACTCCGTGCAGGTCGATGCGTTCAACTCCGGCGTGGCGCTGACCATCAACAACGAAAAGGAGTTCGAGCGCAATCGCGAGCGCTACGAGTTCCTCAAATGGGGCCAAAGTTCCTTTGACAACTTCCGCGTGGTTCCGCCGGGCGCTGGGATTGTTCACCAGGTGAATCTCGAATACTTGGCCAAGGTTGTGTGGGACGCCGAGGGCGTGCTCTATCCGGATTCGTTGGTCGGCACGGACTCCCATACGACGATGATCAATGGATTGGGCGTGCTCGGCTGGGGTGTCGGCGGCATCGAAGCCGAGGCGGTCATGCTCGGCCAACCTATTTATATGCTCATGCCTGAAGTCGTCGGTTTTCGCCTCACCGGCAAGCTGCCCGAAGGATGCACCGCGACCGATCTCGTGCTGCGCATTACGCAGATACTGCGAGAACACGGCGTGGTCAGTAAGTTCGTTGAGTTCTTTGGACCAGGTCTGGACGAGATGCCCTTGGCCAACCGCGCCACCATCGCCAATATGGCCCCCGAATATGGCGCGACCGTCGGGTTCTTTCCCGTCGATGAGCAGACGCTCACCTACCTGCGGCTGACCGGTCGCCCGCATGAGCTTGTCGAGACGATCGAGCAGTACTGCAAGGCGCAGGGATTGTGGCGCGACGACTCGTACCCCATCGCCTATTCAGCCACGCTCGAACTCGATCTGAACACGATCGAGCCGGCGCTGGCCGGTCCGAAGCGCCCGCAGGATCGCGTGCCGTTGCACGAGATGAAAGTCGAATGGCATCGTACGCTGGCCGATACCTTCAACAAGGCCCCGCCCTCCGAGGAGGTTCGCGTCGATTCCTGGTCGAATGAAGGTGGACCCGATCCCGAGCCTGCCGCGGTGGCTACGCTCGCCCCCGAACAACGCACCGCGGTGGTCGAATGCGACGGCGCGCAGTTTCGACTCAAACACGGCGACGTTGTTATCGCCGCCATCACCAGTTGCACGAACACGTCCAATCCCAGTGTCATGATCGGGGCAGGGATTGTCGCGGCAAAGGCCAACAAGCTCGCCCTGAAGCGCAAGCCTTGGGTCAAAACCTCGCTCGCGCCCGGCTCCAAGGTTGTTACTGATTACCTCGAACGGGCGGGGCTCATGCGGGACCTCGAAGCGCTCGGCTTTTATCTCGTCGGGTATGGCTGCACAACGTGCATCGGAAACTCCGGCCCGCTGCCCGAGCCGATCAGCAATGCTATCAATGAGCAGGATCTCGTCGTGGCCTCCGTTCTGTCGGGCAACCGAAACTTCGAGGGCCGAATCCACTCCGATATCAAGGCGAACTATCTCGCCTCCCCGCCGCTTGTCGTCGCGTATGCCATTGCCGGCACCGTCGATATTGATCTGGTGACCGAGCCGATCGGGCGCGATCAGCAAGGCAACGACATCTATCTGCGCGACATTTGGCCGAGTCAGATCGAAATCCAGAAGCTGATCGCCGAGTGCGTCGATAAGGACCAGTTCATCGAACAGTACGCCAACGTCTTCGACGGCTCGGATGAATGGAAGGCGATCAAGACGTCCGGCGGCGAGCAGTTCAACTGGTCGGACCAGAGCACCTACATCCAGGAGCCGCCGTTCTTTATCGACATGCCGACCGAGCCGGGTCTGATTGCGCCGATCACCAGTGCACGCTGTCTGGTGAAGGTTGGCGATTCGGTCACGACCGATCATATCAGCCCCGCCGGTTCGATCGAGGCGAAGGGTCCTGCCGGTGAATACCTCATCGAGCGCGGCGTGCCGGTGAGTATGTTCAACAGTTATGGCTCGCGCCGCGGCAATGATCGAGTGATGACTCGCGGGACGTTCGCGAATGTGCGCATGCGCAATCAGCTCGCCCCCGGAACTGAAGGCGGGTTCACGACCGATTTCACCACGGGTGACGTTACGAGTATTTACGAAGCAGCAATGAACTACAAGGAAAACGGAACGCCGCTTGTGATCCTGGCGGGTAAAGACTACGGGATGGGTTCGTCGCGCGATTGGGCGGCCAAGGGAACGCTCTTGTTGGGTGTCAAGGCCGTGATCGCCCAGAGCTACGAACGCATTCACCGGTCCAATCTCGTGGGCATGGGCGTTTTGCCATTGACGTTCAAGGACGGACAGAGCGCCGAATCGTTGGGCCTGGATGGTACTGAGACATTCGACATCGAAGTGTCGGACAATGTTCAGCCTCGCCAGGATATTGCCGTGAAAGCGACGAAGCTCCCCTCTCTCCTTGGGAGAGGGGTTGGGGGTGAGGGCGAACCGAAGACAATTACCTTTACCACCACCTGTCGCATCGACACACCGATCGAGGTCGACTACTACCGCAACGGCGGAATTCTGCACACGGTCCTGCGCAAGATGGCGAAGGGGGCGTAAGAAGAAACCCTCGGCTGCCGCCTCGGGCTAGCGGCGTTACTGAGCGGTGAGGTCAATAGCCGCGGGCGGAAGCCCGCGGTTTCTTCGTACCATGTATAATACATCGCGATGCCGGCTTATCTGTTCACATTTCACGCGTACCGATCTTGGAACCCTGACAATCCGCGTGGCTTTGTTCAGCGCGGCAAGGGAATCCAGCCGCCGAACCACAATCTGGCTCGCGCGTATGACGCCGTAGCCGGCGCGGCGCCCATGATCTTTCGACGCGAGCATCAGCGAGTTCTGATTTGGGTCGGATATGATGTTTGCGCACGTCGAGGCTGGCGGTTGCACTTCACGGCCACCGAGCCGACGCACGTTCACTATCTTGTCAGTTGGCGAGGAAGCGAGCCGTGGGATCAGGTGTCGACGCGCATCAAGAACATCGCGTCCCTCATGCTTGGACGAAAGCTCCAGCGACGACAGAACAAGTGGTTCTCGAAGTCCGGATCACGGAAGCGCGTCCGCGATCGAGGGCATTTCCTTTATCTGATGAATGAATACATGCCACGCCATAGCGGCTTGAAGTGGCGTGAAGTGGACGATCCGCTTCGCGAACCCGACGTGAAGAAACCCTCGGCTGCCGCCTCGGGCTATTGATGATGACGCGCTACTTTATGTCCTAGCCGTGGGCGGAAGCCCGCGGTTTTGATAGAGCGTAAACTTGCACATGAATAGTCAATCTCTCATCGATTCGCTTCAACGCTTTGCGGATATCTTGCCCGCGGTCGTGAACGGCATATCAGTTGAAGATGCGCGCTGGCGGCCAGAGGATGGCGCGTGGTCGATTCTTGAAATTGTCACGCATATGGCCGATGAAGAGGTCGAGGATTTCCCGGCCAGGCTCAAGCGTACGCTCGTCGATCCGAATCAGAAATGGTCGCCGATCGATCCGGAACGCTGGGCGGTCGAACGCCGTTACAACGACGGTGATCTTTCCGAGCAGGTTCAGCGATTTGTTTCGCTTCGTGGCGAATCTATCAATTGGCTGCGCGGTTTGAGCGACCCCAAGTGGTCGAATACGTACGTTCACCCGAAGGGCGAGATTTCTGCGGGCGATCTTTTGGCGTCATGGGCGGCACATGATGCACTCCACCTGCGTCAGATCGCCAAGCGACTGTTTCAGATGACCCAGCGTGATGCAGGCGAGCATTCCACCGCATATGCGGGGAGCTGGACGGCGTAACCGACATCGGGAAGGCGATCCAGACGCAAACGGTCCGCTGAACGTCCCTTAGATTCGTGGAATAGCGAGGCGGGGCGTCGAGTTAGGCCAGTGTCGGCGAACTGCGGAACGAATCACGGCCGGCATTTACGCTGCCACGAGCGCTGCCATGCCCCACGACTTTGACCACACCGGTGATGACACCTATCAATGGACATCCGCGCGCGTCCTGCTGGGCGTCGTGATAGTCCTGACGGCGGTCACGGTCGTGACGGTCGTGGCTCGATCAACGCTCGGCGACCGTGGAGGGGGTGCGCCGTTTGACGGGAGCCTTCGCGCGGCCCGGCCGGTGACGTCTCGGCCGGCCGTCGGCGGGGGATTCAATTACGACAACCTGCTCGTTCCCCGTCAGGAGATACATCACGGCGGACCGCCGAAGGATGGAATCCCTGCCCTGATGAACCCTGCCACCGTGCCTGTTGCCGACGTAGACTTTCTCAAGCCCGACGATCGTGTCATCGGCGTCATCGTTGACGATGAAGCACGGGCCTACCCCCTCGCAATCCTGAACTGGCACGAAGCGGTGAACGACGAATTGGCCGCAACGCCGCTGCTCGTCGTCTACTGTCCGCTGTGTGACTCCGTCAGCGTGCTCGATCGTCGACTCGACGGCGAGACGCACGAATTCGGTATCTCGGGGTTGCTGTACAACTCCAATGTCCTGCTGTTCGACCGCGCCGACGATTCGCTGTGGTCACAGCTCGGATTTGCCGCAATAAGCGGGCCCAACGCAGGCAAGTCACTCCGGCATCTTCGCTGGGAACTCACGACCTTTGCGAGTTGGTCGAAGCGCCATCCTGATTCCACCGTCGTGAGCTTCGAGACCGGACACAGCCGGGATTACCAAACAAGCCCCTACGGCGACTACCTTGAGAATGATCGCTTGATGTTCCCGGTCGAACGCGCGGACACTCGGCTCAGTCCGAAGGATCGAATCGTTGCGGTGAAGCTCGGCGAGACAGTCAAGGCCTACCCGATCAGTGAGATACAGCGCGCTCCGGGCGGCGTTGTTCGCGACACAATTGACGGGCAGACGATCGTCTTGGAGTCGGACGAACAAACCGGCTCGGTTCGCGTCGCCGAGGCGCCGGACGAGGCCCTCGTCGTCCACACGTTCTGGTTCGCCTGGGTCGCCTTCCAGCCACAGACCGAGGTTTACCGGAACGACTGACGACGGTGATCTGCGCGGGCAGATGACCAGTTATCCGCTGACACGCGCGCCCGGCGACTGGGTCAAACTCACTTTCCTTCGACTATCGCGCTAATACACATCCGCCGTGAACCGCTCGCTTCGATCGCATTGCTGGTAACTCGCCGACGCCGTCTCCGTACAATAGATGGAGTACCCCTCCGCCGGTTACGTCATGGACGGCGGGGGGTCCCCTCCCGGCCCTATCCTTACGCCGAGGACCAACCATGATGACGCCACTTCAATCCTCTCCCGGACATCGAATCCGAACCGCAGCCCTCGCGGTCACCGCCGCATTGCTGTTTCTCGTTCCTTCGGCCGCCCTCGCCCAGGGGCTACCGATGTTTCCCGATCCGATCAATACTAAAACCCTCGTGCAGTACGCCGATCGGCTCGAACTCTCGGTCGATCAGCGCCTCGCGCTCGAGCCGTTGCACGATGCGTATCTCGACCGCTTCCGCCGGTTGCGCGACAAAGACATGCAAGCCTTCCAGGACCACTTGCTTGACATCGCCATCAACTTCATGCGCAGTCGGTTTGAAATCCCCGAACGGACCGAGCTTGAGCAGTTGATCCAAGAGTTCGAGCACGTTCAGTCGAAGATCGCCGGTGTCGATCGGTCCCTCTTCAATGAGATCGAAGCTATCCTCGATGACCAGCAGCACCTGAAGCTGCAGCGTGTGCGCAAGCAACGCCGAATCCAGGCGCTGCGAACCGTGAGTCTGAACATCGGCGGAAATTTCAATTCCGGTGCTCGCGCCGATCTCGTCGAACTCGTCGAAGGGCTTGAACTCTCAGCCGACGAGGTTGCGCTGGTCGAGCCCATACTTGTCGGCTATGAAAGCGCGCTGCTCAGCCGGGCCAAGGTGTTGCATGGCGTACTGAGGGAGGCCACGACCGATATGCTCGACACGCTTGACGAGCTTGGACTGCGCGACATGACGCCCGAACAGATGATGCAACTTGGTGAGAACCAAGAGCTCCTGGAAGCGCTTCGGACGAAGTTCGATGAAGCCAGCGTTCCGTTCCAAAAGGCCGTCCATGACATCAGTAAACTGAATCTCAAGACCGTACGCGAGCTTATGAAAGTGCTCGGCGAGGAAAAGACTGCCGAGCTGCGCGATCGGTATTACAAGAGGGTCTATCAGGCTGTATACCTGAGTCCCGGCTCGTATCGTCGCCGGTACGCCGAAGCAGTCAAACTCGACAACATCGCCGCCGACTTGATCGAGCAGATTCAGCTTCAGCGTAACGAGTTCGTACGACAAGATGACAAACTCATCGATAAACTTGTTGACGTGGTGGAAGAGTCGCGCGAGTATCGAACCATGGAAGTTCTGAACGAAGAGAACCCCGAAACCCTCTACGCAAAGCTAGGTGATCTTCCGACTCGCCGTGTCGCGCTGCGTAAACGAGCTGATGCGACGCTCGAAGCGCTCCTTGGACCCGAACTGTTCGCTGAAACCACAAAGCAAATCCTAGCCGCGAAACAAGGCGGACCCGCAGAACAACCTGTCGTTGTTCAAGAGCCGGACCGGCCACCGCGCGTGACCCGAGATGGCGAACTCGCCTCCGACGTTGCCTCGCATGCCGACCAACGAGTCAAAGATCCTCGCCTTCCCAATCCGATCAGCGCAGGCGAATTCCAGCGCTTCGTCCGACGCTCTAACATCGGCCAAGGCGACAGCGCTGTTCTTGATCTGTTGTATCAGGATTACCGCGAGAAGTTCGACGAGATTCTGTTCATCCCGCTGAATCCAGACAAGCAAGTTGGAGCAGATGACTCGGATCAACCTAAACCCGAGGAAGACGAATTGCTTCCACAACGGCTTATCGCCTTGCACGAAGCAGACGGTCGTTTCTTTGACGATGTCGCCATCATGGCCGCCAACGAACAACAATCGAAGTTCGTCGAACGGCTGCGACTGCTTCGGCAACGCAATGTCTATCACGACGTTACGACTGGCTACGGCCCATCCTGGGGCGACCGTGGAGGAATCGTCGACCTCGTTGAACTTGTATACGAAGTCGAGCTGGATCAATCCACGCTCCACAGGATTTCAGCGGTGCTAGATACATACGAAATTGACGTCGGGCCAGCGTTTGAAGAGCGACTTGAGTTGGCCAAATCCGCCAAGCGCCGCCTTGACGCCGCTCGACGCGCTGGTGACAGCGACGCCGGGCCTGGGGTCGCCGAAGCCATCATGGAAAAGTGGCGCCAAGAGCAACAGCGGCTCATCGAAAACCGCCGCCGAATCAGCGCCATCGCTGAATCACATCTTGCGCAAGTCCTCAGCGAACTGTCCCCAGTTGCGGCGCAGGAACTTCGATTTGCCTATAACCGAAGGGCTTTCCCAGACGTCTACCGCGATTCAATCGAGATCGAAAAATCCATCGCCTCCATCCTCAGACTTCCCAACCTCGCCGATGCTCAGCGCACTCAGATTGATGCAATCGCACGGAACTTCCGCGCACGCTTCATGGAGATAAGCGATAAGGGTATCGCTATCTTGCGCGAGCGGGAGCGCGAGTCGAGTCGCTCCTCCTTCGGCATGCCCAGCCGCGCCATGATCGAACGTGAACTACAGCGCGAGCGCCTCGAGTTCGACCGCGACGAAATCTGCGCCCGCGCCATGATGCACCTGCACCTCGCGCTCTCCGAAGCACAGCGCGAGTACCTTCCCGAGCGCGACAACTGAACGCGCCGCACTGCCTTCCACCCATTTAGCGGGTGACGCGCAGCGTCCCTGAGAGCCTCGCCCCGGCGGACCTCCGACAGTTGGCATTCTGAGCGAGGCGTCCCGATCGAATCGAGACGGTTCGCGCTCGCACGCCAAACCTCGTCCGTCCCGACTCCGCCGGCACTTCCTCACTGTGCCCGGCGCCCGTGACCTTCATCGCCGGCGAAGCCGGACCTGAGGCTCTGCGAAGGTCCGGGTCTCTTCACTTTTCAGCGAACCATTCCCTTATGTCAACCGGGCTCGCCCCCGGAAACGAGTCGGCTCGCAGGATCGGGCGCATGAGCGAGTCGCCACGACTTCTCCCCGTTGAGCCGGTTGTGAAAAGTATTCTCTGGCGAGTCCCTTGGGGCGAATCGCTGCTCTTGTTCGATCCACGTACGTCCAAGCCGCGCTCCACGAAAGCTGAAATGACGTTGAAATAACTACCAGCGCGTAGCGTTCATCGCTTAGTATACTGACAGAACGTTCGCAGGTGCCAGGTAGTGGAGGCCAAGGACATGATCATCAACTGTCTTGGGATTACAGTGTCGCGCTTAGACGTGTTGCGAAAATGCATGTCACATCGCAATCCACCGTTGAAGCCAGTTCGGATCCCTGGTGTGACACAAAACACTGCTCGAATCCGTTGGGCGTATGCAGCGATCGTGTGTTTCATGTTGCCAACGGCGAGTCAAGCGACCTCGCAAGATGATTCACGCGTCTTCAAGACCGTCGATCTCGTGTTTGAGGCGTGGATGCTGGACGGGGGCGCGCGGCTAACTTCCGCCGTTGTACAGAACGACATCGTCATTTCG
The DNA here is from genome assembly GCA_022563315.1 of Planctomycetota bacterium. Taxonomy (GTDB): domain Bacteria; phylum Planctomycetota; class Phycisphaerae; order Phycisphaerales; family SM1A02; genus JADFNO01. The sequence goes on from JADFNO010000093.1 coordinate 13,786, forward strand.
GTGCCGCAGATCGCGGATCCTGGCAACGCGACAGTTGTAGTGTTGGAGCTTGACAAAAAGCCGATCGTCTACAAGGCGCCGACGATCAACTTCGAGTCGGAC
>JADFNO010000094.1 GCA_022563315.1 Planctomycetota bacterium
AAACGCGAGCATCCGACCATCGGGACTGAAGCAAGGGTGAGATTCCGACCCATCGCTGGAGGTGAGGCGGTAGGCAACGATCGGGCCGCTTTCAGAATCGCCGAGTGTCGCCGTCCAAAGGTCGCCTTCGCTTACAAAGACGAGCTGGTCGCCGAACAAAGCGGGCTGGCTGTAATAGCCGACCTCCGCTGCCTCGACTGCGCCGTTGCAGATCGATAGGAGAACTGCGCAATACAACATGATCCGAGTCATGATCGGTCTCCATTTGTCGGCACTGAGGATACCGCGCCGTACCGGAGCGTTGCTGTGAAAACCAACATGGGTGGGCCTCGTAGGCCGGATCGCCTGTCCTGGCGTTGTTCTGCGGCCAACTTATTCGACAAAAAACCGGCGGTCGGGTGTCCAATCACCGGTCAGGATGACTGAGGTCCAAACGGGGCACGAACAGCTTGTCCCCCGGCAACTCACCCCAGTAGCGCGTCCAGCAGTTCCACAATCCCCTGGCCTTGGGTGGCGATTGTTTCGTAGATTTCGCGGCCGGAGGCGATGTCCAGCAGCTCGCGCTTCAGCTTGCTCTCGCCGGCGAAGTCAGCCTTGTTGATGACAAACAGGTCCGCGATCTCCAGAATCCCGGCTTTTTCCATCTGCACCGCGTCACCCATGCCGGGCACAACGACCACGGCCGTGCGATCGACGTGCTCGCGAATGGCCACATCGTTCTGTCCCGCCCCGACCGTTTCGATGATCAACTTGTCGAACCCGGCCGCGCCGATCAAACCAATGACCCCCGGAAGTGTCGCGTAATCCTCGCCAGTGATGGCCAGGCTTCGGTAATACACGTTCTCATCGACCGTATTGAAATCCACACGCAGGCGATCGCCCAAGAGCGCACCGCTTGTAATTGGACTCATGGGGTCGAACGCAACCACCGCCATCTTCTCGCCTCGACTGACCGCTTCGATGGCCATGGCTGCGACGAGTGTCGATTTACCTGCTCCGGGCGCGCCGGTCAACCCAACGACTTGAGCCGGTCGCTTGGTCTTGGCATCGGCCGGCATTCGCCCGGCATGGGCCAAGCTGATCCGTCGCGCCAACTGGGCCGTGGCGTGGGACGTGTCCAGTACGGTGTACGGCCTCACCGCGTCGCGGACCGTCTGGACGATCGTCTCCATGCTCGTGCCCGTGTGGAAGATTCTGTCAACCCCAGTGTCGAGCATCGGCTGCACGTCTTCTTGAGGGATGATCCCGCCGAGCGTGACGATCATGTCCGGCCGACCGACGTTGCGACACTCATCAAGCAATCGCGGCACGAGCACGAGATGTGAATTGCTCATGATCGAGCAGGCGAGGCAATCGGCGTCTTCGTCGCGGGCGGCGATGGCCAGGCTGCGCGGCGTCTGCCACAGGCCGGAGTAGATGACATGGACGCCGCTATCACGAAGCGCGCGGGCGATCAGTTTTACGCCTCGATCATGCCCATCGAGTCCCATCTTGCCCAGCAAGACGCGCGGCCGATGGTCCAGATCGCCGACGCGATCGGTTTTCTCAATGGCGGTCGTGGGTTCGGAAAGCGGGCTGGCCATGGGTCTTTCGTATTCCTTGGGGTGAACTGCGAATGATAGCGGGCAATGACCTGATCGCGCTGTCACGACAGTTTAGCCGCGAGCCATAGGCGAGCGCTGGAGTTGGCAGTAGACGCCAAGAGCGCTCCCCTATCGGGTCGCGGCTAAACGGGGAGGTCCTTACCAAACCGGTGGCGTATAAACTCGGCAACTTCCGCGGCGCGTTGGTCGATTTCGCCGGGGGTTTGAACGAACCGGCCGATGGCCTCGACCAGCCCTTGGTAGACGGTTTCGAACATGGCCGGTGGATCGTCAGCAGCGGGCGGATCGGGGAACCCCCAATGCGTCGTGTCCGCCCCCGGAAATGTAGGACAAGATTCGTCTGGGGCTGAATCACACAGCGTCACCACGAGATCAAACCGTCGCCCGCGCCCCCGGAACTCGTTCCAGCTCTTTGAGCGCAGATCGTCCGTTTCAATGTTGTGGCCCTTGAGTGTTTGGATCGCCAACGGATTCGGTGCGTCCTTGGGATGCGACCCCCCCGAGCAGGCCTCGAGCCTCTCACCGAACAGATGATTGGCGATCGCCTCGGCCATGATGCTGCGAGCACTATTGCCGGTGCAGAGGAAAAGGATTGACAGTTTCTCGCCAAGCACCACGAGCAGGATAGCCTCCGGTCGGGCTCATGATCGAACCAAATCGCGGTCGCTGGCAGAGAAATCGCTTCCCTCGTCTATACTCTGTGCTTGATTGCCATGAGCGAAGTCAGCACCCAAGTCGGCGGTCCGGTCGAGGTTCTTGAACAGGCGTTCCGGAACGCCATCGCCGCTGCGCTCGGTGATGAGCATCGGGAGGTCGATCCCGGCATCCGCCCCAGCCAGAACCCGAAGTTCGGCGACTATCAGGCCAACTTCGCGATGGGTCTGGCCAAGCAGCTCGAGACGGACCCGCGGAAGCTGGCGGTGAAGGTTGCTCAGGCGGCGCGGGAGGATCTGGCGGACATCGCCGAGCCGCCCGAGGTCGCCGGTCCCGGGTTCATCAACATCCGCCTCAAGGACGAAGCGCTGGTCCGAATGCTGACGGCGATGGACAACGATTCACTGGGCGTCGTCCCGGACACCGATCAGCACGCCGTCGTCATCGACTTGTGCTCTGTCAACGTCGCCAAGCAGATGCACGTGGGTCATCTGCGATCGACGATCATCGGCGACGCGCTGGGGCGTATCTTCGAGCGGCTCGGGCGAACCGTTCATCGTGAGAATCACCTCGGCGATTGGGGATTACCGATCGCGATGGTGCTCCATCACCTGCGCGAAGCGGGGACCGACCTTGATTCGCTTGCGCTTGATGAACTCGACGCCGCCTATCGCGCGGCGCAACACGACGCTGAGGATGATCCGAGCGTGATGGAGGCGGCCAAGAGAACGCTCGTCAAACTGCAACAGGGCGACGACGAGCTCGTTGGGGATTGGAAGCGGCTGATCGAATGCACCCTAAAGGCCCTGGACGAAGCGCTGGTCGTTCTCAACGTCAAGTTGGGCCGGGAGAACAATCGTGGGGAGTCGACCTACCGGGACAAGCTTCCGGGCGTGGTGGAGGCGTTTCGCAAGGCAAATCTCGCCAAGGAGGATGGAGGCGCGATCGTTGTTGCATTTGAAGGCCGGAAGCGCCCCTTGCTGATTCAGAAATCCGACGGCGGCTACCTTTACGCCACGACAGATCTCGCCGCGATCAGGTTTCGAACCTACGAGCTCAACGCGGACCGGGTGATCTACGTCGTCGATGCTCGGCAGCGCGATCACTTCCGGGACGTGTTCGACGCTGCGCGGCTGATCGGGTGGGACGAGACGCCGGACGGGATCACGGCTCAGCTCGATCACATCCCGTTCGGTTCGGTGCTTGGGCCGGACAAGACACCGCTCAAGACGCGCAGCGGCGAGAACGTCACGCTGAAGTCATTGCTGGACGAAGCCTGCCAGCGCGGCACCGACGAGGTGCGCCGCCGTGCCGCCGACCCCAAAGCACCAACACACGGCCTGACTGACGACGAATTAGCACAAATCGGGCGCGCGGTAGGGATCGGGGCGATCAAGTACGCAGACCTTTCCACTGATCTTGTCCGCGATTACGTCTTTGACATGGATCGAATGATCACGTTCGAAGGTAATACCGGGCCCTATTTACAATATGCGCATGCCCGCATCTGCTCGATCTTTGCCAAGGCGGGCGTTGAGCCGGCCGACGTGGCCGAGGCCACAATCTCCTTGGCCGAATCGGCTGAAAGACGGCTTGCCCTGGCCCTGCTGAAGTACGGCGGCGTGGTTGTGGACGTAGCCCGGAGTCTCGAACCGCATCGCTTGTGTACCTATCTTTATGAGTTGGCCGACACCTACAGCACGTTCTACGAGCAGTGCCCGGTGCTGAAGGCGCAAACGGAGGCGCTTCGGCGTTCGCGCTTGCGGCTGTGTGGGCTCGTGCGCCGCGTTCTGGCGAGCGGCCTGGATCTTCTGGGAATCGACGCCCCGCTACGGATGTAGGCCGACAGTTGAGATTACCTGCCTATGTCTACGGATGCCCAACAACGGAGTCACCCGAGAAAAGATGGCCAAACCGGGAGCACGCCAAGGCTGTCCGGACGAACGTTCTGGCTGGGCCACGGTTGGCTGATCCTCAGTATCGCGGCGGCGCTGGTGCTGGCGGGCAAGCACTTGGACATCCTCCAAGCGCCCGGCTGCGGTCCGGGCGGCGGCTGCGCGGAGGCCGCGGCGAGCGTCTGGGCCACCGTACCTTTGATCGACTGGCCGGTCTCCTTCCTCGGCCTCGCCTATTTCGTCGCACTACTTTGGGCTTGGACGGCGGCGCGGCGCGGTGGAGGCCTGTCGAAGCGCACGAAATACCTGGTTCGACTGGGCGCGGCGCTCTCGGTGATGTTCGTGGCCGCGATGATCGGAGGTGGTTACATCTGCTGGTACTGCCTCGCCGTGCATATCGGGAACTTGGGGTTCGTAGCGACGATGGAGCTTGCACCCACGGGCGCCGCGGCGAGCCGGCGAAGCCTCGCCTGGATCGGTGGCGCGTTCGCGGCCGTTACCGTTGTCGAACTCGGAGCGCTGGCCTTGGTCGGCCGGGTCATACAACAACAGCAAGCCGAGTCAACGCAGCGGATCATCGATGCGCCGGACGAAGAGCGGTTGCCGGCCTTCACCGGGCGCTACCGGCTGGGGCCTGCCGCGGCGCCGATTCGTATCGTCGTCATCTCCGATTATCAATGCCCGGACTGCCGAAAGATTGAATTCGAACTGAAGGGAATTCTGTCACGGCGAGACGACGTCTCGCTGTCGGCCAAGCAATTCCCGTTCTGCACGGCTTGCAATCGCCATGCGCCGCGAAACATGCATCCGAACGCGTGCTGGGCGGCTCGGGCGGCGGAAGCGGCGGGCATTCTCCACGGAAACGACGGCTTCTGGCAAATGCACCGATGGCTGTTTGACCGTAAGGGCAGCTTCACCGATTCCGAGCTGCCCAGCCAGCTGGTCCAATTCGGGTACGACCCGGCCGAGTTCAAGTCCGTCATGGAAGGCGCCAAGACGCTCGACCTCGTGCAGGGGGACATCGAAGAGGCCATGGCCCTGGGACTTTTCCAAACGCCGATGATCTTCATCAACGGCGTGCAACTGATGGGTTGGCAGGTTCCCGGGACGTTGTCCCAAGCCGTCGCGGCCGTCGCCGCATCCAAACCTCCGACGGCTACGGCTATTGCTGATCGCCCGATGTCGGCGCTTCAGAAGTATCTGGCAGACTGGCGCGATGAGAAGACGCGAACGATGCCCCCCGATTCCCACGACTGGGCCGTGGGGGCCGAGGCGGCGCGCGTCACGATAACGTTGTGGGGCGATTATCAAGAGCCCAACACCGCCGAAGTCGATCGTATCCTGCGCCGCGTGGTGGGAGACCGGCCGGAGACGCGATACGCTTTTCGCCATTTCCCGGTCAATACCAAGTGCAACCCCGCGATCCGGCGCACGCGTCATGTGGGCGCGTGCTGGGCTGCGCAGGCGGCGGAGGCCGCGGGCGCTCTGGGTGGGGCCCAAGGGTATTGGCGGATGCACGAGTGGCTCCTAGCCAACCAGTCGCGATTCAACGACCAGACACTGCGACAGGTCGCGCCTGGCCTCGGTTTCGACGCCGACGCCCTGCTTGGGGAAATGAAAACGGACGAGACGGCCCAGGCGATTGCCGAAGATGTGCGAGCTGCGCAGGGGCTTGGCGTGCGGGGCGTGCCGCGAATCTATATCAACGGCAAGCGCGTGCCCCGCTGGAAGCTTCAGGGACACGACATCCTCCAGTTGATCATCGACGAGGCGGCCGGGAATTGATCTCGCCGCCTTGGATCGCACCAGCCGATCAGCGCGGGTTGAGGCGATAGATACGGCCGTCCGACCCGCCGCGCCCATCAGGCGAGTCAAAGGCGCAAATGTAGAGTTCCCCCGCGGCGTCTTCACCAAAGGATGTCACATATGCGCGGCCACTGCCAGAGAAGATCTCTCGATGCATCGTGACTTTGCCCCCTTCATAGCGCAATCCCCATATCTTCCGTGAGACATAGTCAGCGTAGATGTACGCGCCGCGCAACTGAGGAACCCGATCGCCGCGATAGACGTAGCCGCCGGTGACGGAGAGCCCCTCGCGGCGACCATACTCCACGACCGGGTCGATGAGCGGCTCGGCAGACTCCCGCGGTCTGAAATCGTGTTTGCCTTCACGGATATTCCAGCCGTAGTTGCCGCCCTTGACGATGAGGTCGATCTCTTCGAACTTGCCTTGGCCGATGTCTCCGCCCCAAAGGTCGCCCGTCTCACGATCAAAGCTCATGCGCCAGATGTTGCGCAAGCCGTACGCCCAAATCTCGCCGCGCGCCCCGGGGCGGTTCACAAACGGGTTATCTTTGGGTATCGCGTAATTCCGATCGGGGTCTTGCCGATCGACGTCGATGCGGATGATGGTTGCCAGCAGCGTGGAAAGATCCTGACCATTGTTGTGCGGATCGTTCGCCGCGCCGCCGTCGCCGAGGCTCATGTACAGATAGCCGTCCGGTCCGAAAAGCACCGTCGAGCCGTTATGGTTGCCCCACGGCTGCTCGACTTCGAGGATCACCTGCTCCGAGGACGGATCGGCGCGGCCCGGATCATCGACTGACACGCTGAACCGCGACAAGACGCCGCGGCGCGGGTCCGATGCCGTGTAGTACACGTAGAACCGACCATTCTCCGCATACTTCGGGTGAAACGCCAGCGCGAGCAGGCCCTCCTCGTTGTGTCTCATACGCACGATCGGCCGAATGTCGAGGAACTCCTGCGCCGCGGTGACGTCGGAACGGTTCTGGAACACCAGGATCCGCCCTCGCTGTTCGACGACGAACAAACGATCCGACCCATCGCCGGCATGAGTCAAATAGATCGGCCGAGTGAACGTCAAACGAGGGAAGGCTCGCGAGAGCCGGACGGTCGGCAGCGACTCGTCGGGCGCGGTGGCCGTTGTTGTTGAATCCTGTGCGGTTTGCGCCTCGGCTTGGGGCGACTCACCACCCGCACAAGCGCCGGCACCGCCCAGAACGAGACAGGCAATTGACGATCGGAGTAACTGGAACATAGCGCCTCACAGAAAATGGTTCGACTCGTGACACAAACAAGAGACCCTCGCTTCGCGTGCACCAGTCGGCACAAGACCACCACTATCGTAGTGGATTGAGGGCCAGGGTTCACGGCCCGCCCGCAACCGCCTTGCCACGGCTAAGGGTTGCGAAATCGGCCGAGGCTGATCGCACCGCCGTCGTCGATCTCGACCCAGCAGGCGCCGTCGCGGGCCGTGACCAAGCGAGTTGCCCCCGTCAACGCGTCGGCCCAGCGATCCCGCCGCCAGCGCGACCATCCCGTGGATTGCAAGACGACTCTTGGATCGACGGTGCGGACGAACGTCTCGGCACGCTCGTGATGGCTGCCGTGGTGTGGCAGCTCCATGACGTCCGCGCCGAGATCGACCCCGCCCTGAAGTAACGCCTCCATCGCTCGACGCTGGATATCGCCACACAGCAGGACACGCCGGCCGGCCGCTTCGATTCGGATCACCATCGACCCGTTGTTCGCGCGCTCGTACGCCTGGCTGGTCTGCGGATGCAGCCACGTCCAACGCGCCCGGCCGAACGCCCGCGCCTCGCCTCGCCCCACCGCCAAGACCGAGACAAAGCGATCGGTCAAACCGGTGAGCAGATAGGCGACGGGCCCGAATGGATCGTCCTCAGCCCGCCAAAGCAGTTGCGGCGTGACCAGCACCGTGCCCACACCGAACGCATCCACAATCTCCAACACCGCCGAATAGTGATCGAGGTTGGGGTGACTGATCACAATCACATCGACACGGCGGACGCCCAAGCGGTGCATCGCGGGAACGACCAGTCGGTCTCCCGCATCGAGGCTGTCACCGGAGCCGGCATCGAAGACGACGGTGCTGCGCCCGCTGCGAACCAGATAACACGAACCATCGCCGACGGCGAGCATGTCGATTCGGAGAGCCGGTCCTCGTCCCAGCGGCAGCATCGGCCACAACAGCCAGATCACGAGCACTGCCGCGGCGACCCATTGCACACGCCGTTCGCGCCGCCGAGGGCGCATCACCCACCAATACACCCAAACCAGCGCGAGCATCGACCACACGGCAGCCGGATACGGCACCCGGACCGCCGCCCCCGGCACCGTGTCGATCGCCTGGACGATGGAGATCAGCACTTCAGCGCCGATCGAGAGCAGCACGCCCAGCAACAGCGACGCGCTGGGGAGCAGGATCGCCAACAACATCTTGACATAGCCCATGGCCAGCAACACGGAAACAAGGGGCAAGGCCACGATCGTCAACGGGACGCCCAGCGGGGACATCGCGCCGAAGTGGTACATCTGAATCGGCGTGGCGATGAGCCAGGCTGCCATCGCGGCGGCGAACGCGGCGCACAACCATTGGCCGACCATCTGACTCGTCGACGCCGCGAACTGATTCGGAGCGCCGAACCACCGCCGTCGGAGTATCGGCTGCAAATGGATCAAGCCGAGCACCACAGCAAAGGAAAGTTGGAACCCCGGCGTAAAGAGTTGATCAGGGCGCCACAGTAAAAGAACAATGCCGCTCAACGCAATGAGACCGCGCACGCGTAATCGCCGGCCGAAGACCAACGCGAGACTGGCGGCCATCGTCATCACGCCCGCCCGCAGGACGGGCATGCGCACCTCGACCAGGATCAGGTACATCATCACCGTCGCGATCACCAGCCAGCCGTGCCAGCGGCGAGCCCGACCGGTGAATCTCACCAGCAGGAGCACGAACCCGGCCAGAACGCCGAGGTGGAAACCAGATATGGCCAGCAGATGCGCCAGGCCGACGCGGCGAAAGGACTCACCCAAACCGGTCAGATCGGGACCGCGCTGACCCAGCAGCAGCGCCGCCAGCAAGGCATCGCGCTGGGTGCGCTCCGTGTCGGGCAGATTGGAAAGGAGCCAACCACTGGCACGACGCCGTAATGTGTCGCGCCAATTCAGGAGCTTCGTACGCAGACCGGGCCGTGTGATGGGCGAAACAATCAACAGCTCTCGCCGCTCGACCGTCAACAGTCCCGCCTGACCGAGCGATCTCGCAAAGCGTTGGAAGTCAAACTCACCGGGGTTGAACGGCGGGGCTACCTTGTGAAACCACCCGGTCGCGTCGATTCGATCGCCGGCGCGAAACGGCGCGATGGTCTGCTCGACGCGCACGTATAGTTTGGTTCGCACCGGCGTCCGCTTACCGTCGGGGCCGATCAGGGCATCGACGCGCATCGGGAAGTACGTTGCCGGCGAGCGGTAGTCGAACAGCCCCATTGAACCGGTGGTTCGATCGCGAAGCTCGGGCGCAGCCATGGCCTCGCCTTGGACCTGTACAAGGACCGGCTCATCCACCATCCATCCCGCGAGATCATTCCCCGCAACGAAGTGCTGGCGCACGGTAACCCAGGCTGCCCCCATGCTCATCGTGGCCACCGCCATAAACATCAGCGTCCACCGCCAGCGCCATCGCCGCGACACGACGACCATCACCAGGAAGGCGGCGCTGCCGACAAGCCACGGCCACACCATTGGGCGCGGCTGATACCAGCCGAGTGTGATCCCCAGCGCGAACGATAACGCCAGCAGCGTGATCGCCTCCGGCCGGTGAGTTTCTTCATCGTCCCGCTGAACGCTGGTCCTGGGTAACGCGGTATCGGCGGCCATGTCCGGCCATCGTCGGGTCCGACCCGGCCCTCGGCAAGCGGTGATCCGGCGGGCCCAACGCCGCCGCGGCCTTCCGCTGCTATCCTGGGCCGGCGACGCGAGCCCGCTCGTGGCCCGGCTCGACTCAACAAGGACACACCGTGCACCGAATCCTTGGCCAACCCAGAGCGATTGGAGCACTGACCGCAGCCCTTCGCAGCGGGCGCGTGCACCATGCGTGGATATTCTCCGGCCCCAAGGGCGTGGGGAAGTTCACCACTGCGGTCCGGTTCGCCAGGCGGCTGCTCGATCCGGACCTCAGCCCGCCGAGCGAGGACGAGACCAATACCGATCACGACACTGAGACGTCGCGCCTGATCGATGCCGACACTCATCCCGATCTGCACATCGTTCGCAAGGAGTTGGCGCTTTTTTCAGCCAACCCAGAGCTGCGCAGCAAGAAGCTCTTGAACATCCCGCTGGATTTGCTGCGCGAGCGCATCCTCGGCGGGCGGACGAGCGACGGTCGCATCCACGAAGCGCCGGCGTACAGAACGCCTACACTCGGCCACGGCAAAGTGTTCATCATCGACGAGGCCGAGCTGCTTGGGCCCGAAGCGCAAAACGCGCTTCTCAAGACGCTCGAGGAGCCGCCGGCGAACACCTACATCATCCTTGTCTCGAGTCAGCCGCAGCGACTCTTCGCAACGATCCGTAGTCGGTGCCAGCACGCTGCGTTCTCACCGCTAGATTCGGCGGCGATGAACGAATGGCTCGACGGTGCGGACCTTGACCTCGACGCCCAACAACGAACGTGGATCGAACAGTACAGCGAGGGTTCGCCCGGTACGGCGCAGCTGGCCGCCCAATACGGATTCCACCAATGGCAGGTAGCGCTGACGCCGATGCTCGCTGATCTGGCGGAGGGGCGGTATCCAGCCCAAATGGGGCAAACCCTTGCCGAGCTTGTCGAATCGTTTGCGTCGGCTTGGGTCGATCAGCACGAGAACGCCTCGAAGGACGCCGCGAACAAGGACGGCGCGAAGCATCTTCTGACGATGTTGGCGGCGCATGCACGTCGACAGCTCGCCCAAGACGCTGAGCATGGCGACGATCCTGAGCATTGGCTGCGCGTCATCGACCTGTTGCGCGAGGCTGAGTGGCAGCTTGAATCACACGTGAACATGAAGGTGCTGCTGGAGAACCTTGTCGTGCAATGGACGGATCTGACCGCGGCGCCCGTACGATCATGATTCCGCCGGCTGGCGCAGCAATCCGCTTATGCGCTCAACGTTGCGGCGCTGGCAGAGTATCAGCGCCGCAATCCCGGCCACGACCATGAGGATGCTGAGCACCTGGCCGCGCGAAAGCGCCCCAAGGAGCAGCGCAACGCCTTCATCCGGCTGGCGGTAACGCTCCGTAACGATTCGCATGACGCCGTAAGAGATGAGGAAGACCGCACCAATCACCCCCGGCTTCCGCGGGCGCAACCAGAGCAGCGCCAGGGTCGCGACGAGGATCGGCCCGTCGGTGATCGCCTGAATGATCTGTGACGGGTAATACGCGGTCAGCAGCGGCTCAACGACCCCGATCACAGCCTGATCGCCCTGCCTCACCGCCTCGACGACATTCTGGTAGAAGCTCGTGTCACCTCCGAGACTTGACTTCAGGTGATCGATTTCCAGCAGGCGATCCATATCAATTTCAACCGCCGGATTCCATTGCAGAATCTCTTCGGGGTACTTCACACTCCACCAGGGCGGTTGGACCGCCGGTAGGATCGGCGGATACGACTGCATCGACGTCGGCAGCGCCTTACCCCACAGTTCCGCGTTGACGAAGTTCGCCAGCCGACCCAGGCCGAGTCCCGCCGGCGCCGCCAAGACCGTGAGGTCACAAAGATGCAGCGATGAGAGGCGACGACTGTGCGCATACAACCAGCAGGCCAGAATCACGCCGATCATCCCGCCGTGGCTGGCCATCCCGCCTGTATTGATCGCGAGCAGCCCCCAGTATGGGAAATGACCGGTAAATTCCACCAACAGGCTCGGCTGATAGAAAAGCACATACCCCAATCGTCCGCCCACGAGTACGCCGAGAATGATGTAGAACAGCAGATCGGCCGCGGCGGCGGCCGTGGGAAGCGTGGAGCGTTTGGTCACAGCCATCCAGCGAAAGAAGAGCCACGCCAGGATAAACCCCGCTACGTAGGACAGCCCATACCATCGGATGCCGTCCGGGACGAAAGGAGCGTTCTGCCACGACGCCGGGAACTCAATCACGAACGGATCAAGTTGATGCAGGTAGGCTTCGGCCAGGAGGATCGACATGGTCAATAGGCTCGGGAAAGTGTGGTAGCGTATCAGGATGCGTCACCGGGGACATTGAGGCGCCGAGCGTATGAGCACGAATCAGCCACAGAATATGAAGTCGACCGGCTCCGGTGGCGCTCCGCCGGCTGAGTTTGAACGACCGACCAAGCTGGGCGATCTGACGCCGTACCTCAAGCTGCTGCTGGCCGGGGAGACCCTCGACGCTCAGCGGACGGCCGAGGCCTTCGAGGCGATCATGTCCGGCCACGCCCATGATGGCGAAATCGGTGCGCTGTTGGCGCTGCTCGCGACGCGCACCCCCACCGCCGATGAGCTTCTCGGCGCAGCCCGAGTCATGCGGGCCCATGTTGACCGCGTGGAATCGAAGATCGATCCGGAGCAGCTCGTTGATACGGCTGGAACCGGCGGCGCGCCCAAGACGTTCAACGTCTCGACGGTGGCCGCCCTCGTTGCCGCCGCGGCGGGCGCGAGCGTCGCCAAGCACGGCAATCGCTCGCGAACCGGGCGCGGATCAGCTGAGGTCTTGCGACACCTCGGGGTGAACGTGGATGCCGACCGAGCCACGCAAGCCAAGTGCCTCGAAGAAGCGGGCATCTGCTTTTGCTTCGCGATTCACCATCATCCCGCGGCCAAGCACGCCATGCCCGTGCGCATGGCCCTGGGGTTTCCGACGATCTTCAACCTGCTGGGACCGCTCACTAACCCGGCCGGGGCCCGCCGGCAGCTCATGGGCGTTTACGAGCCCCGCTTTCTGCACCCGATCGCCAAGGCGCTAGCGGCGCTGGGCGCGATCCGGGCGATGGTCATTCACAGCGACGACGGTCTGGATGAATTGTCGATCTCCGCCCCAACGCGGATCGTTCACGTTCAGAACGGACAAATCACCGAAGAGTCCGTCGATCCACAAGCGCTAGGGTTATCCGTGGCCCCGCGCGAATCAGTGGTCGCGCGTGACCTGGATCACGCCGCGCGCATCGTGCGCGAGGTGATTGAGGGCAAAGACACCGGCCCGGCCCGCGACATGACGCTGCTCAACGCCGCCGCCACCCTCCTCGTCGCCGACAAAGCGCCGTCGCTCGAACAAGGCCTGCAACTTGCCGCCGAAGCGATCGACTCCGGCCAGGCGGCAAACACACTGCGAAAGCTCGTCAAACTGTCGAGTGATACGGATCCCAATTGATTCTCAGGCGTTGCCCGGGTGCCATGCTTCATCCGCGCAGCGGTGAAGCATGCTTTGCCCTAAGGGGTCAAAGCATGGCACCCGCCTGCGGACCAATTGCGATTCGTATGAGGTTCTGCTTGAAAGGATCGACGTCGATTCCGCTGATCAGTTCAATATCCAGCTTCAGCCAATTCGGCCGGAGCGACATGATGCGGTTCAGTCCGCTGGTGCCCGCCCCGACATCGTCCAGCGCGATCTGGTAGCCCAGCTCGCGCAGCTCCAACGACCGTAGATCGAGGTTGTCGAACTCTCCGTGATCGGCCCGCTCCGTGATCTCCAGGACGATCCGCCGCGAATCCAGGCCATCAACGCGCTTCAGATCGTCGGCGATCAAATCAAGGAACGTTGCACCACCGAACACAGGCGGGCTGCAGTTGAGGAACAGCAGCGCATCGTTCGGCCACTCGGCGGCGGCGGCGAACGTCACGCGACGGCAGACCATCTCCCACTCGGGTA
>JADFNO010000256.1 GCA_022563315.1 Planctomycetota bacterium
ATCATCATCCAGAAGCACCGTGTCACATTCATGCCCATCACGATACCATGCCGGCCCGGCGTCCGGTCAGTCCGTGGCCGCAATTGCGTGACTTCGGTTGTGCTTGAGCGATCCAACGCAGGACCCGCTACGGATTCTTTGGCCCGTGCGGGGCGTTCTTGAATCCAACGGACCTCTTGGGGAGCCTTCTGAGAGCTATTTCACGAAACCGAGAATCACGGGGCCCTGCGCCTGTCCGGCGATCTATTGGATGTAATCATGCACTGAGCCGCTGACGGCCGATTCAGACGCAAAGCGTCTTGTGACGAGATGAACGCGACCGAATCAACTCGTGTCCAGTTTGAGCGCAACGTGCGTCTGTACCCCTGGTATGCCGTTGGGTTCAACGCGTTCGCCTGGATGCCGATCTTCTTTCTTTATTTCTCCGAGCACATGTCGTTGGAGCGAGTGCTTCAGCTCGAAGCGATCTATTACGTGGTCGTGGTTCTGCTCGAGGTGCCTTCGGGATACTTCTCTGATGTGGTCGGGCGGAAAGCGACGCTACTCATCTCGGCCTCCGCGCTGATCGTGGCGTACGTGTTGTTCGTGATGAACACGTCTTTTGTCATGTTCGTCGCCGCCCAAGTATTTCTGGCTGTGGGGATCTCGTTCAACTCCGGGACGGATACATCATTTCATTACGACTCGCTGGCGTCGCTGGGTCGTGAGCAGGAGTTTGCCCGGCGTGAAGCGATCGTGGCGAGAAACGGACTACTCTCCGGCGCGATCGCCGCATTGGTCGGCGGGTGCGTCGGCTCATTCGCCCTGCACTGGGCGTATGTGGCGTCCGCTGTGGCCGGGATCGGTACGCTGGTGATTGTGCTCGCGTTTGTCGAACCTCGTTCCCATGAGCGGGCCACGTTCATCAGCGCTGGTTTCTTGCGTCAGCTTCGCCTTTGCGCGCAATACCTGCGTCAACGGTCGCTGGCCTGGCTGTTCGGGTTCGCGGTGCTCATGACCGTGCTGAATCATGTTCCGTACGAGTTCTATCAGCCGTATATCAAACTTATCGGCGCCGACTTTCAGATCTCCGGGGAGATGGCGCCGGCCGTCGCAGGGGTGCACATGGCCCTTGCGATGCTCATCGGGGCGTACGTCGCAGCGAAAAGCATTCGTATTCGTGATCGCGTGGGAATCGGGCCGACGCTTTTGCTCAGCGTTGTGCTTCAAACGGCGCTGATTGCGGTCATGGCGGTTGCGCTCAACGCGTGGATCATCCCGCTCATCTTGCTGCGGGTGGCGCCGCGAGGCTTGATGACCGCTCCGCTCAATGCCGCGATCACGCCGTGCGTACCCCAAGCCCAGCGCGCCACGTATCTTTCGATTCAGAGCCTCGTCGGCCGGCTGTCGTTCTCCGCGGTGCTGTTGGGACTTTCGGCGCTCGCGGAGGGAGATGCGGTGACCAATTGGCCGTCCCTGAAACGAATGCTCTTCGCCTGCTCGCTATTCGCGGTCGTCGGCCTTTTCCTTTTGTTGATCACCCAGCGTTGGTGTTTCTCAGCACAGCGCGAATCCTCGACACGCCGAGGCGATTCGTAGCGACCCGTGAATACCGACGACCTGAGCGGATGCCAACCAACGATCTACGCCAATTTGTCGGATTCGTAGCCGTCTGGACCGCCCGAGCGTGTATTATATTGATCGACGGGGATCCGCCACGCCCTCGTCCGCTGCCGGCCAAGAGGAAGGGTCGTTGGTGACAGCGGACGGTATTTGGCGCGAATAAGGCCACTTCTGAGACGGAGGAATGAGCGTGAACAATTGTTTTCGATTCGAGTACCTGGCCGTCATCGGACTGCTTGCGATCTGCGAGCTGACTTTCGGCGGCAACAATCCACCATTCAATGCGGAACTGATCGGACAATGGAACGGGCTCGGCGGTTCCTACGGCGATGTCTGGGGCGATGGCGATTTCGCCTACCTGGCCGGATTCGGGGAATCCAAAGTCGGCATCGTCGATATCAGCGATCCGACCAATCCGAAGGGGTTCGTCTATCAACTGCCGCCGCCGTTTCAGGGCGCGTCAGCCCAAGACGTCAAGGTTGGCGACGGATTGCTGTTTATCTGTCTTGAAAGCACCAACAAAGGCAGCGCGCACATCGTCGACGTGCGAGACCCAATGAACCCTGTCGCACTTGTGGATGTCATCATTCCAAGCTTCACTTCACCCCACAATCTGTTCTACGACAACGGATTCCTATACCTCACCGGCGGCGGCTCAGTAGACGTTGCGATCGTCGACCTCACCGGGCTTGATCCGGACAATCCGCCCGACGGTCCGATCACCAAGGCGAAGTGGATTGTCGAGTCGATTGGCAATTCAACGGTTCATGACATTACAGTTGCGAATGGAAGGTTGTACGTTGCCGCCTGGGACAGCGGGCTTTGGATATACGACGTCTCGAATGTGGCAACGCAGATGCCTTCGTTCCTTGGCCAAACGCCGGACGGCGGGAACAACACACACTCGTGTTGGCCGACCTCCAACGGCGATTTCGTTGTGACCGGCGAGGAGCGCACCGGCGGTGGAATCAAGGTCTACCGCATCACCGACGAGGGGGACTCGTTGACGCTGGAATTGACCGACGAGCTCGCGTTGCCGCCGGACCAAGCCTCCAGCGTGCATAACCAACTTATCGTCGGTTACCGCCTGTACAACTCGTGGTATGGGGCCGGGCTCCTGGTCCACGACATCGATCCCAAGACAGGCACGATTGAGTTGTTCGCCAGTTACGACACGCCGGGCGCTAACTGGGGCGTTTACCCGTTCCTGGGTCAGGACCGCATTCTCCTTTCCGATATAGGCGGCGGTCTGAAAATCGTGCGCGTCGGTACGGATATACTTGGCGACCTGGACGGCGACGGATCGGTCGGTGTCAAGGACCTCCTGATCCTGCTGGGTAACTGGGGTCCGTGCGACGACTGCAAGGACTGTCCGGCTGATCTCGACGACGACTGCACCGTCGGCGTGAAGGATCTGCTCATTCTCCTGGGTAATTGGGGGTGAGGCGGAAGGCATCGAGGCATCACGGGGAAGAGGAAGGATCGAGGTTTGGGTGATAGCCGCTAGCCGAGGGTGGTAACCCTCGGATCCCGGTGGTCGGCAACGGCAGCGCGCACGAGATTTTTTGCGACATAGGGATTAGTTTGCGCGCGCCACAGACGCCGCGCCCCCGCCCCCGCCCCCGGAAATTGACTCGTTGACATTGATGATGTGAACACGCAAGAACAGCTCCTTCTGTAGAGGGAGCCACGGCCGCCTCTGCGCGCGCCGGGAAGGTGCATGTGACAAATCGGTCCGCCAAATGCGGTTTGCCGGCTCGCCAGGCGGGATTTTTTCTGAGAATTCTGAGCGGACGTGAACGATTCAGCGCCTCTCACGTGCGCGCAGGGAAGGGACTCAACACAGAGGCACAGAGAACGCAGAGGAGGGAGGAAGGGATGAGCCATGAGGGAGAAGGTAAGCGTGGGGCACGGATATCTTCCCGTTTAGCGGATGACGCGCAGCG
>JADFNO010000095.1 GCA_022563315.1 Planctomycetota bacterium
GGCAACACGGTGGTTTCGCCGGCATGTTCCGACTTGATTTCAACGAGAAGCTCTTCAAAAAGAACTACCGCGACCCGGTGCTCGTGGCGTGTGCCGACGGCGTGGGCACGAAGGTCAAACTCGCAGCCGAAGTTGGAGTCTACAACACGGTCGGCATCGACTGCGTCGCGATGAACGTCAACGACCTCATCGTCCAAGGCGCCGAACCGTTGTTCTTCCTGGATTATTTGGGCTTGCACAAGGTTATTCCTCAACAGACCGCCGAGATGATCGCCGGCGTGGCCAAGGGATGCGAGATCGCCGGCTGCGCGCTCCTCGGCGGCGAGTGTTCGGAAATGCCCGATGTGTACGCTGACGGTGATTTCGACTTGGCCGGCTTTGCGGTCGGCGTGGTCGAACTGAAACGTGCGGTCGATCCAACCCGCGTTGAACAGGGTGACATCATCATCGGCTTAGCATCCGACGGCGTACACTCCAACGGCTTCTCCCTCGTTCGCGCCATCATCAAAGAGCGACGCCTGCAGCTTGACAACACCTATGCTGAACTCGGCAATCAGACCCTCGGTGAAACGCTGCTTACACCAACGCGCATTTACGCCAAGCCGATCGTCAAGCTGCTCAGCAAATACAAGGTCAAGCGCATCGTCTCGGGCATGGCGCACATCACCGGCGGCGGTCTGCCCGGCAACATCGTTCGCGTTCTGCCTGATGATCTTGATGCGGTGATCGACACCAGCGCCTGGACGGTTCCGCCGATCTTCGACTTCCTCCAAGCGCACGGCAAGATCGATCGCGACGAGATGTTGCGCGTCTTCAACATGGGCGTCGGTTTCGTGCTCATCGTTCGCCCAACGTTCGCCGATTCGGTTGTCCGACAGCTCGAACGCCAACGCGAGCACCCATTCATCATGGGTGAAGTCGTCAAAGGCAGCGGTCAAGTAAAGTTGTAGTAGCCGCGAGCGCCTCTAAGCCGCCTACTGTTCCGACCACACAGCCAATTCGTTGCCGCTGGGGTCGGTGAAATGGAAGCGGCGCCCGCCGGGAAACTCGAACGGCTCGCGCACGATTGTTCCGCCCGCCTCGATGACCGCCTGCTGCGTCTTTTCAAGATCAACCGCATAAATTACCACAAGCGGCCCGCCGGTAGTGTTGGAATCCACTTTGCGCAGCCCGCCCCCGAGCCGACCATCGGCGAAGCTCGTGTAGTCGGGGCCATAGTCAGTGAACTCCCAGCCGAACGCCTGCTCGTAGAAGCGCTTGGTTGTTTGGATGTCCGTGGCGGGAAACTCGATGTAGTCGATCCGCCGATCGTGCTGGTGCTGCTGTGACATAATCGTTGGCGTCCTGATCCGTAGTCGATTGGCGATCAATTGCGACGGGAGCGCTTTCTGTTCTTCCACTTGTCCGGATCGTACTTGTGTCCCTTGGGGGTCGAGATCCCGTGCTGCTGGAGATAGCTTCGCACTTCATCGAGCGTCTCAAAGAGCAGGTCGAAATCCTCGGACCACACGATCAAGGAGAACTTGCGGAACGTGCCGTCGTCTTGGGGCACGCCCTCGACGAACTTCAGGAAGGGGTTGCCGTTGGCCGCTCTCTGAATCTGGACGGCGTACTTCCGCGGCCCGGCCGAGTCGAACGCCCACGTCTTGACGACCTCGGTCTTGCCCTTGGGCTTGCCCTTGGGGCGAGTCTGAGTCGGAGTAGTGGTTCCCGTCATCGTTTGGTCTCCTTGAGTGAGTTATCCGTCAAGCCCCGCCAGCCCCTGCCAACTCCGAGGCGACTGATCTATACCAAACATCACCCTACCATTCAACCCGAACGGCGACTTTGTGACGAAAAGAACGAATTGAAAAACCCTGGCCGACCCCTTGCGGCCGCGGACAAATCGGCGAAACTAGATATACCAACCGAGGGCCATTTCTACGCAAGGAGGCACAGCCATGGCCACTGCTGAGCATCTTCTCGTTGTCAAGGGGGGGTCCATCGCTTCCCTAGGACCGGCCGCTACCGTCCTGGACGCGGCCCAGCTCATGAACGACCGGCACATCGGGTCCGTCCTCGTCGTCGAGGACGATCGGCTCGTGGGGATCTTCACCGAGCGCGACGTGCTGCGGCGGGTCGTCGCCGACCAGCGCGACCCGGCCTCGACCCCGATTTCCGAGGTCATGACCAGCCCCGTCGCCTGCGGCGCGCCGCACACCACGCTCAACGAGCTGCGCAGCGTCATGCGACGGCGCAAGATCCGCCACATCCCCATTGTGAAGGGGCGGCGCGTGCTGGGGATGATCTCGATCGGCGACCTCAACCAGGCCGAGCACGAGGTGCAGGAACAGACGATTCAGTACCTTGAGCAGTACATGTCCGTGACATAAATGTGCCGAGGCGTTCGGCTGAGGGGCGCCATGCTTCGGCCCGTCCCGGCGAAGCATGTGGGGTGTGATCTGTGCAGCCTGTACGCATCGCACGCTTCGCCGCTCCGAGCCGCGGTCGAAGCGTGGCACCCTGCGCTCCGAGCCGCGGTCGAAGCGTGGCACCCTGTGGTCGAAGCGTTGCCACAAGCTAGTCGCTCGCGCCGGGTCGCCAGCGGCGGGCGGACTTCTTGTCGGCTCGTTTGCGCTTGGCGTCGAGGCGCTTCAGGATCATCGCCCGGCTGATGCGCCGGGCCTTACGCGGCTTGGGCGGGTTCAGCGCGTCGACAACGAGCGCCCGCAACCGATCTATACACGCTCGTTTGTTCTCCAATTGTGAACGGTGCGTATCAGCTTGGAACAGCAACTCGTCCCGTTGCGTGAGCCGACGTCCCGCCAGACGCCGTAAGCGTGTCTGCGCCGAGTCCGACAATCCGACGATCGATCGAACCTCCACCCGCAGCTCGGCTTTGGTGCTGAGCTTATTGACGGCCTGCCCACCTGGACCGCTTGACCGAGAGAACGAGAACTTCACCTCAGAAGGTGCGATCCACACACCGGGCGCAAGTTCCAGGGCATTGTCCGGAGTAGGCTGCGTATCCATAGACGGTTCCGTCGGCAATGCGATCAGCGTAGCTGAGCTTATGAGGCACGGGAATTGCGGGCGGTATTTTCCGCATAACACGTCACGCGCGGCCGCTTGGGAATTACCAGCCTCGCCCCTACGATGGTCTCACCATGCTCCGAGCCGCTCGAAGACAACGCCGGGCCAAGATTCGCAAGTACCGCCGGGCCCGAATCAGGCAGTTTCTGTTCACGGTCGGTCCCGATCGGCTCAGCGGCGGGCGGGCGAGTCGGCGTCATCTCGCCCAGGGATTCATCGTTCGCGAGATCGAGATCGCCAGCCCATTGTGGCCGGCCCGGTTCGACGGATTGCGGATCGGACACGTCAGCGATTTTCACGTGGGCGAGCTTCATCCCATCGAGCAGGCCCTGGAGGTCATCGCCTGTTTGCGCGACCACGAGCCTGATTTGATCGCCTGCACCGGCGACGTGGTGGATCTGGACACGGCGCACGCGGCGCCGATCGTGCAGGCGTTGGGGGCGATCAAAGCGCCGTTGGGTAACTTTCTCGTCCTGGGCAATCACGACGAGCTGCACGATCCCCAGACACTGACCGGCATGGCCATTGAAAGCGGCCTGACCGTCCTGAGCAACGAAGCGGTTCAGATCAACCACGACGGCGGGCAACTGGTCGTGGCAGGAATCGACTGGGCACGATCGGCGGTGAAATGCGCCAACCTTGTCGACCGCGCATGCGGCGACCGGGCGCATCTGTTGCTCACACATAATCCCAAGGCGTTCCTGCGGGCCATGGAGTTGGGCGTTGCCGTGACGTTGGCTGGACACACGCACGGCGGGCAACTGGCGATGAAGAACCGACCCAACGCGAATCTGGCCCTGTCACACCGCCGAAGCGCCGGGCTCTTTCAATCCAACGGCAGCGCGATGTATGTCACCACCGGCATCGGAGCGTGGTTCCCGTTGCGGATAAATTGTCCGGCCGAGATCGCCATGATTACGGTCCGACACGAGGCGGCATGACCGTCGACGGCTCGAAGATCCTTCTATTGGACGGTGCGACCGGCACCGAACTGGAACGTCGCGGCGTGGATATTTCCCTGCCGTTGTGGTCCGCACGGGCGTTGCTGGACGCGCCGCAGGTTCTACACGATATACATCGCGACTATCTGGCTGCGGGCGCCGGAATGATCACCGCCAACACCTTCCGCACGCATCGCCGATCGCTCGCCAAAGCCGGCCTGGGTGATCAAGCGGGCGCGCTGACGCGCCAGGCTGTCCAGATCGCGCGGGCTGCACGAGATGAGCACAAGCCCGATGCGCTGGTGCTCGGCTCGGTCGCGCCGCTAGAGGATTGCTATCGCCCCGACTTGTCTCCCGATGAGCCGACCTGCCGCCGGGAGCACGCCGAGATGATCGACCATCTTCTGGAAGCGGGCGTCGATCTTCTTCTCATCGAGACGATGAACAACGTCGCCGAAGCGCGAGCGGCGGTAAACGAAGCACAAGGACGCGCCCCCGGCAAATGGATCGCGAGTTTCTGTCTGCGCAGCGACGCAGAGCCGGGCATCCTACTCAGCGGCGAATCGATCAGAGTCCTGGTCGATTCGCTGATCGACGCCTACGCGGTCGGCGTGAACTGTACAGCCGCGCACGCGACCGAGGCGCACGTTGCGGCGCTGCGCGCGCTGCTGCCTGATCATGTGCGTATCGCCGCCTACGCCAACATCGGCTACGCCGACGAGACCGGGAATTGGATCAGCACGGACGCGATCAATCCGCAGCGCTATGCCGAGTACGCGATGCAGTGGATCGACGCTGGGGCGACACTGATCGGCGGATGCTGCGGTACGACGCCGGGGACGATCAGCGCGATCTCGGCGAAGATTCGCCGCGCAGCTGCTGACACTTAGATTCGTTCCGGGGGCGGGGGCGGGGGGCGCAGCATCAACCCCACCTGCGTACACATCAGCGTACACAAGTGGGGTTCATGTCCGCCCGGAATTTCGTTCGTTGGAGGTCAGTCGTCTTCGGGAGCTGTGGTGGTGTCGTCTGCAGGCGCGTCGTCCGCTGACTTCTCGCAGCCAGTCAGAATCGTGCTACCGCACACGATCAGGCCCACCACACTCAACATAGCCAATACTTTTCGCATGTTCGGTCTCCGATACAAGGTGTCGATGTTTATTGGGATGCCGCCGTCCTATCTTTCTTTCCCCCGATGAAGGGCGGTAGGGTACCCGATTGGGGCCGTCGGCGTCTGGCCGGATCGGTTACGCCCGGTTGCCGGGACGCTGAAGGCTTTTGAGGTGCTTTGCCATCTCCCTCGATGCCACGCCGCGATGCGATCGAGCGTTCTTCTGTTGGGGCGAAAGCTCGGCACTCGTACAGCCAACGTCCGGTAAATACAGCAGTGGGTCATAGCCAAACCCGTTTTCGCCTCGCGGCTCGGTCGTGATGATGCCCTGGAACGTGCCGCGCGTCTCGGCCAGGATCGAGCCGCCGCCATCGACCAGACACATCGCACAGACGAAGCGAGCCGTTCGCTGCTCGGCGGGCACGCCTTGAAGTTCCGCCAGCAGCTTCTCGTTGTTGGCCCCGTCGCGCTGGGCACGCTGACCGTCCACACCCGCATATCGTGCCGAGTGAACACCCGGCGCTGAACCGAGCGCATCGACCTCAAGCCCCGAGTCATCCGCGAGGCACATGCGCCCAAGCGCCTTGGCGTAGTACACCGCCTTGATCCTCGCATTGGCCTGGAACGTCGTCCCATCCTCAACCGGTTCGGGAATCTTCGATTCCATCGCGCCGAAACCAACAACGTCGATCCCCATCGGCGCGAGGATCGCCGCAACCTCCTCAACCTTATGCGGATTGGATGTCGCAAAAAGTAGCTGCATGATTCTCATCGAAGCACTTGGTCACCCGGGCGCCCACTGTTGCGGAACCTCCCCATGCTCAGCGATGATGCGCGAATGGATACCGCCCCGGCCGCGCCATTCGGTGATCACTTGTAACCACCGCGGCGACATGAGGGCCACAAGATCGTCGCGAATCCGGTTCGTCACTGCTTCGTAGAAAATGCCCTCGTCGCGATACGACTGGTAGTACAGCTTGAGACTCTTGAGCTCCACGCACGTTTCGTCCGGGCAGTAGCGCAGGATGATCCGGCCGAAATCCGGATGCCCGGTCATGGGACACAACGAGGTAAACTCCTCGGCGACGTGCTCGATCACGTACGGCAAGCGCTGCGGCGATTGGAACGTCTCCAGCACAGATGCGTCGGCCATGCGAACATCATACGGCCCCCAGCCGCATTGGCTTGAGTTGTGGATTGACTGGAAGCGCTGAGCGGGACGGCTGTGTTACAGCCGGTAGTCGGTGAGCACTCTGATCACGCTCGGCTGCTTGGGATTGATCCGAAGCGATCGGCGGAATGATTCCTTGGCTTCCCGGGCCGCCTGCCGGTCTCGCTTCTTGCTCAGCAGCCAGGTGTTCAGGGCGTTGCAACCGACGCCGTTGTGCGATTGCCAGTGACTCGGCTCCAACTTGACCGCCTTGCGGTACGCCTCGATCGACTTGCCGTATTCGCTGAGGCGAAAGTGCGCCCAGCCGAGCCGTTCATAGCCATCGGCGGACGGCTCGATCCTGACGAGGAACTCGGCCGTGTTCTTCGCGTCCAGATACCGCTTGTCCTTGGCGAGCACGCTGATGTAGTTCAACAACAGCGGTGCCGAAGGCTCCATCAGTTCGATGGCTGCTTCGTATTGCACGATGGCGTCGGTGTAGCGCCCGGTCTGTTCATACGCCGCGCCAAGGTTCACTCGCGCCGGTCCGTTGGCTGGATCAAGCTCGACTGCCTTCTCAGCGAAGATCGTCGCGCCGCCGGGCTCGCCCATTTGCAGACGAGTGGTTGCCATCGCGAGGTTGGCCTTGATGTCGGCCGGCTCGATTGTGAGCGCGCGGTAGTACGATTTGACCGCCTCCGCGAAGCGCCTGAGCATTTGCAGGGCCACGCCGTGCCCGTATTGGGCGTCAAAGTTGCGGGGCGCCAGCCGAGCCGCCCGGGCATAGGCTGGCTCGGCGTTGCTGTAGTCCTTGGTCCGCAGATAGATGTCACCGATGCCCAGATAGGCCGGGGTCAGCGTGGGATTCTCCGCCAGGATATCTCGCAGCATGCCCAGCGCGATGTCGTAGTTCCCGGCTTCCGTGGCGGCGCGGGCCTCGGCCAGTTGCTGCTGCTGAGCTTCGGTTGGGTCTCCCCCAGTCCAGGCCTTCGGTCCGGGGACCGCCCGGCCCGACCCTTCCGGCGGCGCCTCACACCCAGCCAGGCTCACCAAAAAGGCGCACAACGCCATTGCTATCCAAGCACGTCTCATCGAACACCCTTATCCAAGAGGTCGCCCGCAGCACCTATCGGCCGCTTTTGGGGGCGCGAACCAGTCGTTTCAGTCGCCTGATATTTCGGACGTCCCATGGCACTCCCTTCTCATCCCGATCCTTCGGCGTCTCCAGGACCTTCGGTACGCCTGCAAAGCCCCGGTGGTTCACGATGGCCCCAAAGCACGCCAAACCGCACGTGCCGTGCCCGATATGGGCGTGTCGATCTTTGCGCGACCCCAACTCGCCTACGGAATCGTTGAGGTGAAAGACGCACAGATTCGCGTGCCCGCAGATCTCGTCCCACTGCCCAAGCACCGCCGCCGCCTTGGCGCGAGTCGTCATGTCATACCCAGCCGCCGTCACGTGGCAGGTGTCAAAGCAGTACCCGACCCGATCCGCCTCCTGGATATGCTCCCGCAGATACGCCAGTTGATGGAAGCTGTAGCCCAAGGTCGTGCCCGCTCCGACGGTTGTTTCCAAGCAGGTGATGGTGGCGTAGCCGGGCAGGTCCTTGTGAAGCTGATCGAGTGATTTAGTAATTCGTTTGAGCCCCGCCAACTCGTCTTTGTTTGGTTTGGCCTCAAGATCGTTCACATCATCGCGCGCTCGTGGTTTGCCCATATGCGCCCCTGGATGAGAGACGAGCAATCGAATCTTCAACGTCTCGCAGCGCTCTACTTCCTCGCGCTGAAGCGCAATCGATTTTTCGCGCAGCGCTCGATCAGGCGAGGCGAGATTGATCAGGTAGCTGTTGTGACTGACCACGCGCGCCGGGCCGCGTGTTTTGTGCCAACCGAGCGCTTTGAGTTTGGCGAGCCATTGTGTGCGCGCTTCGTCGCTGAGCGGCGCCGCCTTCCATTGCCGTTGGTTCTTGGTGAACACCTGCACGCAGTCCATGTTGAGCGTCTCAGCTTCGTTCAAAGCGTTAACCAACCCGCCGGCGATGGACAGATGCGAACCAAACATAAGCGGACCAGATCGTAGCGTAGTCACGGCCAAAGAATTCAACACAGAGGCACAGAGGACACAGAGAGGGAGGCATGAAGTGTAAAGCCGCGACCAGTGGTCGCGCTTCGCGAGCCATCGGCGAGCGCATGAGCATTGAAACCGTCGATGAACAAGGATGATATGGGTAATGAATCATAAAGCCGCGACCGCTGGTCGCGTTCCGCGGTGAAGCATGCGTTGCCCTAAACAGGTCAAAGCATGGCACCCGCGCACCCAAGCAGCGAGCTCCCGATTCCATCGGGATGTCGCCCCGGTTCACGTGCGGAATGCATTGGCCGGATGGTGCGCGACGGACGGGGCTTGGTGTGCGGGCGCGCACCGGGTTGACACAACCCGGCTCGCTCGCCGACGATCGGCCGTCGCTTGTCCCCCCAATTTCTCCCCAGACACTCGCTCCGCTATACTGGACCGGTCAAACAACTGTTACACGGGGCTCAAGCAAGATGCAAGCGAAGCAAGAATCGAAGCGCTACCCGTTGTCGCGCATCGTAATGGCGCCCCTCATCGTTATCATCGTCCTAGTGCTCCTCCCGCTCATTGCTCTGCTGATCGCCACGCACTTCTTCTACGGCATCGTACTGCAACTCGTCATTTGGGTATGTTGGTGTTGTCGCGGCGTCAACGTCCTTCTCGTCTACTCCGAGAGCCCAAACTGGCACGACTACATTGAAACTCACATCATCCCAAGATTACCCTCGTCAACTGTTCTACTAAACTGGTCGCAACGCCGAAAATGGAAGTCTCGGTCACTGCCCGTGATGGTATTCGGTTTCTTCGGCTGGGAGCACGAATTCAATCCGATGGTCGTGGTTTTCCAGCCCTTCCATCGGACAAAGACTTATCGGTTTTGGAAGCCGTTCAAGGATTACAAGCACGGTAAAGCGGCAACCCTCCAAGCGATGGAAAGCGAATTGTTCCAACATCTATCGCGGATCGGTATCGGACCGACCGAACAGGTGTCGGGATGATTTGTTTGAGTCAGCGCGCGGGCGTGCGCGCGGGTGGGGGTGACTGAACGCTGATGAGCGCCTGTTGACGATCGACCCGCCGGGGGCGGCGGGGCTTCACGGGGCGGGGGTTGCTCCGTCTTGGGTGACTGTCCCCCAGTGTATCAGTGTGCATTTGTGTTTATCTGTGGCCCCAATTCTTCCCCGCCGGGGGCGGGGGGGCTTCGATGGAGTTGGATGACCGTTTGATCATGGTGACCACTGCGGATGAAAGTGGGACGGGGTTGGGTGTTTGTGATCCGCACGCCGTTTGGCGCTCGTTTCGGCGGGGCAAGCCCGCCGGCCAAACGAGGTAGCTCAGGCGGTGGGGCTGATTGTGAGTAGAGTGACGGCGATGGAGGCCTCGATCTCACAGCCAAATGACGCCACGACAGCGCCCGTCTTCGGTTTTATCCTTCTCGGCGGGCCGTTGTCGGGGGCGCTGATACGCGATATCCGCTTGGCGAACGAGTTGGCGGAGCGCGGGTTTGCCGTGCACGTGTGGTGGGCGGTCGATCGACAGAACGATGCGCCGCTCAACCCCCAGATCACCCAGCACTGGTTGTTCCACGGGTTTCGGTATCTCGCCGGTCGAGGCAGCGGCGTGACGGATCGCTTTGGAAGATTCATCACGCGGACGTTTCGCGACAAGAACCGGATGCGTGGAGCGCAAAAACGGCCGAAGGTTCTTGAACGTGTAATGGCAGGCGTGATCGACCGTGTGTGTGACGGCGTGGAGGGTGATCCGCGAATCGTACGGCGGTTCGCCAAACAGCTTGACGAGGCCGGGGTCACGCACCTGCTGCCCATGCTGGGGTTGTTATGCCCTTGGGCGGCCGCGGCTCGCCGCTTCGCGAAACATCCGCTGAAGTATCTCGTAACCTTCCAGGGGTACGAGCTGTATGTTAGTTATGCGCGAAACAACGGCTGCAAGCAGACGCTATTCACCCGGCTTGTCGAGGCGGTGGATCAATCCGATTGGCCGGCGATCGCGGTCAGTGAGGACTACGTGGATCGAGTCGCCCAGGACATCGGCGTGCCGAAGGATCGATTGCGCGGGATTCCGCCCGGTGTCCCGACCAACGTTCCGCAGGACCAAGCCCAAGCAGCGGACCGAGTCGCTGAGAAGTTCCCGGAGTTTCGCCGCGATGTTCCGCTGGTGAGTTATCTAGGCCGGCGTGATACGGAGAAGGGAATCGATCTGCTGCTGTATGCGGCCAACATCTTGCGCCGCCGTGGTTTAGAGATTCAGCTCGCGGTCTGCGGGCCCACGCTGTTTGGGCAAAAATACGCTGACGTGTGCCGGCAACTGGCGGACGATCTGCGCTGCCCGGTCATGTGGAGCAACCACATTTCCGACGAGTTGCGCTCAGCGTTGTTTTTCGCCAGCCGGTGCATTGTGTATCCGTCAATTCACCGCGAGCCGTTCGGGATGGTGCCGGTGGAGGCGATGGCGCACGGGACCCCGGTCGTCGTTCCCGACTACGGCGGGGTGGCCGGCGCAATTCAGGCCGAAGGCGAAACCGGCGGTCTGCACTTCCGCGCGTGGGATTCAGCCGATCTCGCCGATAAAATCGCCACAATCACCAAAGATGACGACGTTCATCGCCGACTCTCTGAGGCAGGTCCGAGAGTCGCAGCGTACTACTCGGTCGAAAATCTTGCCGATCGCGTGCTGACGCACATCGGGCTCCCCTTGAAGCCCTCGCAACCAGCGGTGCACGGCGATCGGTAACTCAATCGGCATGGAGGGGGAACGATCGCCGAGGCGGACTTGATTCGCGGTGGAGGATCTTGAATGTTTCGCAGACTCGCAGTTGCCCTTCTCACGACCGTTAGCCTTGGCGTTGAGGCGGTCGCCCACGAAACCGACCAGTTCACCGTCCCCGTCGGAATGGAGTTCGCCGATCTCGGGGACTACTTCAACGCGTGGGCCTACGACGCGATCGAAGCCGCGGTGAACAAAACCAACGATCGCATTCACCGAGCCCTCCAGGCGAACCGCCCGGCCTCGGAGATCGCCCACCTTCAATCACCACACAAGTTGACCGCCGCCGTTTTCAATGAGTTCCAATCCGCCTATGTGCTCATCGAAAGCCTGGAGCACATGACCAGGTCCAAGGCAATGATGCGGCGATACCCGGGCCGGCTCATTGGGTACGAGACCCAGTTGCGGAACATCTATCAACACGTGCACTTCCCGCTCGATCCCCGGCAGGTTTTCCGCCTCTGGCACGCATCGACATTGAAGGTTTACGGAACCTATCTCGGCACCGATAAGATCGGACACTTCACCGACATGGGCTACCACTATTACAAGGCGTACCGCCGGGCTCGCCGCCACGGCGCCACCGAGGCCGAAGCGCTACACCGAGCCGTGATGATCGGAACCGACGGGCTGCTGATCGCCGAGACGGGATTGGTGGGGATCCTTTCGGCCGGCGCATACTCCAATGCTGACCTTGCGTCGAATTACGCCGGTCTCAAGTTCTATCTGAACCTCACCCGGACGACCCGGATCGAAGGGGCGCTGCACAAGCCGATGGTCAGCGTGGGCGGGGACTACTGGCGGCTTGATCGCCGCGTCCGCCGAGACGGCGACTTCTTCCGCATCTTTATCAGTGAGCATTACAACGAAGCGCTCAATCCAAGCCGCTTCGAGACCGGGATGCGCAAACCTGTGCGAAAAGCCGTCCGCGAGCGAGCCGACAGTGTCCTCCAGTGGTACGCGGACGATAACGGCAACACGAGGCCACGCGCATATTTCGACCGACTCATTGACGAATTGGGTACGTATTACGGCGAGGACTACGGTCATCGCGGCTCGTACGACGAGCTGATCTCGATCGGCAACACCTGCTTCGACCCGCCGCCGAGCCCCGATCCGATCAACGGCGCACCGCCCACCGACGAGGTCGCACTGTACTGGGCCGCGCTTCAAGGAGACTGTGAGACCGCCAAGCAAGTGTTGGACCGAGGCGTGAACATCAACGGGTTGGTCGTGCCCAGCATGGGCTTTCAAGGCACAGGACGGGAGACGGCGCTGCACGTTGCGGCCGCCGCCGGCCACGGGCCGCTCGTCGAGCTGTTGTTGTCGCGGGGCGCCCACGTCAATGCGATCAATCATCTCGACGCCGCCCCCTTGCACCGGGCCATCGAGCATCCGAGCGTGGTGGATATTCTGATTTCCTATGGCGCGAACGTGAATACGAAAGATGCACGCGGACGCACGCCGTTGCATTGGGTCGCCCGGTATCCGAACCTGCGCACGATCGAGATGCTCCTGGCCGACGGCGCTGACGTGAACGCGACAGATCACCACGGCGAGACGCCGCTTCACCGCGCAACGCTCTGGGGCCATCTGCCTGTGATCCAGTTGTTGCTGGGCCATGGCGCTGATGTCAACGCCCGGGCCGACTTCGATACGACGCCGCTTCATTTTGCGGTGAGCCGAGATCAAGTCGCCGCGATCGAGATCCTGCTCGCCAGCCGCGCTGGTATTAGCGCTGCCGACGAGTTCGGTTGGACCGCGCTGCACGACGCCGCCGCGCGGGGACAAACCCGGATCGCCGAGCTGCTGGTTCAGGCCGGAGCCGATCTCCACGCGAACGACGACTACGGATCAACGCCGCTGCACCAGGCCGCCCGTCACGGGCACACCCAGTTGGCCGCGCTTCTACTCAATGCCGGGGCTGATGTAAACGCCCGGTCTGATTTGGGCTCCACCCCACTGCACGAGGCCGCGTGTGCGGGGAATAACGCGCTGGTCAACCTGCTGCTCGGGCGAGGCGCCAGCACTAATACGAGAAACGCAAAGGGACGATTGCCCTTTGATCTGGCGTCCGAAAACGGTAATGCGCTTGCGGCCGCGGTCATCAGCACGCACGACAGTAACGGATTCGAATAGCGCCCCGCACTCCCAAGAGGTTCGAGATACCCGATGAAGATCATCCGCGTCATCCTGACTTTCGCTCTGGCACTTAGCGCAATCGGCTGTGCGGGGTCTTCCAAACCGATCAGAGCCTGGCAAGCATCCGTCGAGACGTATATTGCTGATCATGGCAACGGCGATCTCAACGCGCTGCGCAACATCGCCCAACGACCTTCGCAAAAAACGTTCAATCTCATCGACGCCAAGTCAGGCGGAATCCCCATCGTCGCGCCCAGCCATACCGACGTGAACAGCCTCCTCCTCGGCCACCGCTGGATCAACGGGCAAAAGTGGTATCTCTTCCTCGTGGGTGCGTTGCACTATGACGGACGGTTCGAGAACATCCCGCTGGACGACCCGCAATTGCGCGAC
>JADFNO010000096.1 GCA_022563315.1 Planctomycetota bacterium
GCGTATGGTGGCAAGAGCCTTGCAGCAGCTACCGCAAGTGGGCTCAATACTCCGCCATTGGGCGACGAGGCTGATTCACCGTGTAGTCGGTCTGCGCGTTCGGATCGTCGATGCAACGCAACGAATCGGCAGCGTCAAAGTCACCTCCGTCATCGTTCCGGTCAAGTCCCGTTGAATACAGGAGGTACGGTCGACCGTGGGGATCGTCGGGCGTGAGCCGGTAGCCGAATGTTCCGCCATGAAGTGGGTCGATCGGAACCGCTGCGAAACTCTCCGGCACAAGATCATCCAGACGAACTGGATATTCCCCTTTTCGCACTTTGTATTCAGCGATCGCGATCATCACCAGCGTGGCGCTGATTTCTACCTGCAGCGCATCCTCTATGCCGATTGCAAGCTCTGGAGCGCTAAACAAATTTCGAATGAAAGGGAAACGCCAGCTACTATAGAGCTCAATCAGTCGTTGTTGGTACTTGCCCCTCAGGCGCACTTGCGTTGGTTCTACGCCTGCCTCAGCGATAAGCCAGTCTATCAGCACATCAAGCTCTTGCGTTGACTCACGCTTCGTCGCGAGAATGAAACGGGCGACAACGGCCTTGCCGAATGATTCTTCGCCGACGGATATCAAACCCCACTCGCCGAGCTTAGAGGTCATGAACCCGTCGCCGTGTCCATCATCGGTGAAGACCCAATCTGCTAGATCATGGTAAGAAATGCGGTCGCACGCGAGACTGAAGACGGCCCGTGAGGGCGAGAATTCGCGAAGCGTTTCTGCTAGTGCCCGATAGATGTCAGGGCTGAGGTCGCGCTCAACCAATGCAGACTGCAGCTCATCCAGAATCAGCGTGGCCATTGAAGCGCCCGACCAGTACTCTATAGCCGTTGGCTGATGTGAGATTGTCTCTGCAAGGTGCAGCCCGTGTTTGAACGCCTTCAACAGTTGCTTCCAATCGCCCTCCAATGCCGAAATACGAATCGACGCTGCCTGACTTTTTACTAACCGCATTACCAACGGAACGGGAGAAAGAGAGTCATTGATGAGTGGACCTGATCCCTCCACGGGCCGCAGCCCGACCGTGCCCATCGAGAGTCCGTCAAGCAATTGCGGAACGCCAAGTTCACGCATCCTCTGTAGGCATTGTCGTTCACGATCCACATCGTCAGGAAGATTTGTGCCGAACAGGGGATAATCGAAATCGACTTGCCCATCGTCGAACGTGCCCCGTGACGAGAAGCCGGACTCGGCCAACTCTTCATTGATTTGGCGCTCAGCTTCTTTGTATCCTTCCATGGCGTCAACGACGAGCCGCCATGAATCGTCCGCTTCTTCAGGAGAAACACCGGCATTCTGCTCGGCCATGTCGCGCAGCTTCGCGCGGTAATCAACAGTCGCCTTCGGCTCGGCGGTGTACACCTGCCAGACTTCCAGGAACACCCAACCGAAGAACAGTAGAACGGCTGCTAGAACCGCAAGGAACACGTTCCGCGGGCGGTACCAGTGTTTGGGTTTCCTCTGTTTCATTGCGCGCTCATGCCAATAGTGTTACCACTCCACTGGTCGAGGTTTGTTGATCACATAATCGACGCCGGTCAGGTTGTAATCTGTCAATGGTTCGATCCCACGATAGACGTCGTTTGTGCCGCTGTTGAATTCGATTCCTCCATCATCTGTCGCGTCGAGTCCGAACGAATAGAGGATATACGGTCGTCCGAAACGGTCGTTATCGACGAGTCGATAGCCGAATGGTCCGCCGTGGAGCGGATCAACCGGCACGTTGGGGAGAATATCGGGCACAAGCTCATCGAGTGCTTGGGGCCAGCGGGCGTGTTGAGCATAGAAAAGCTCAAGCGCGACAAGGACGCGCGTGCCTTCTCGCAGAACTTTGCTTCTCGGTTCCAAATCGACGACTTGCAGCAGCGAGTCCCCGAGCATGCCGACCGACTCGTACCCCTTGGGATATCCGCTTGTCAACGACATGGCCTCTCTCCCCACATTGGATCTGAACGACGGACGGAGCTGTGCACGGGCGAGAGATGCATCCACAACCTGGTCCGTCAGCTTCAGAAGCTCGGTTCGATCCGGGTAGAAGAATCGTGCTTTTGTGGCGCCAAAGAATGTCTGCTCCGGCTCCGGGAAGGTCGGCGTAATGTATTCTATTAGCGAGGAGACAAGGTAACCGTTTCCTGCGCCGTCATCGGTGAAGCTCCATTGGATTGTGTCGTAGGAATAGAGTCGCTCTCCCTCCAATGAAAGTTCGATTGGAGGAAGAGTGTGTCGCTGGAGGCTGCCGAGAATCTGTCGGCAGGAAGCCTCGCTGAACTCGGCTTCAAGCAGTTCATCTCGCAGTTCACCCAATGTCAATTGCTCGATGGCCCGACCAACCAAGTAGCTGATGAGCATGCCTTGGGAAGCCATCGTGCGGCTGAGTGCAAGTGTCTCATCAACAGCCGCCGCCGCTTCGTTGAAATCGCCAGCAGCCGACGCGAGGCGCATCGAAGCAACACGTGCTTTTGCCAACATTTGTCCCTTGGGGTACTCGGGCCGGATTAGGTCTGCCATAAGAGGCCGGTTCGGTCCCACAGGACGCAGGCCGGGCCCGATATCTGCGAGCCTCCCAAGAAGGCGGAACACGCCGCGCTCGCCCATGAGTTCGATCACTCGACGCTCTCGGTCGACGTTGCTCGGAACGACGCGGCCGCAGATTACTCGGAGAAAGTCGATCGAGCCTTGGTCGTATTCATCGCGAGGCTCAAATTCAGTCGAAGCGAGTTGCAATACGACTTCCGAGTCTATCTCGTCCGCCAAGTTCATTGCGGCGACGAGGAAATCCCACGCCTCATCAGCGTGGTTCGATGAGACGCCGGCGTGATATTCCGCCAGCTCGCGCAGTTTGGCGCGGTAGTCCACGGCGGGATTCGGCTCCGCGGTGTAGACCTGCCAGACTTCGAGGAACGCCCAGCCGAAGAAACAAAGAATTGACGCAAGAAGCGCAAGGAACATATTCCGGGGGCGGTACCAGGGTTTGGGTTTCCGCTGTCTCATTTGGCGCTCATGCCATAGTGTTACCACTTACCGGGTCGGGGTTTGTTGAAGACGTAATCGAGTCCCACGTTAGCGTCGGTGGAAAAAGCATCGCTCGGGTTGTCGGCGCTCATCGTGCCGTCGTTGTCAACGCCATCAGCGCCAACGCTGTAGAGGAAATACCCCGCGGATTCCAGGTTCTCTGACACTTTGCGATAGATGAAACCTTCCGCAGAATATGGGTCATGCGGAAGCTCATCGAGGATGGCCGGGATGAGATCGGTCAAAGAACCGGGATAGTGACCGGAGCCCGCGCGATATTGTTCGATGGAGAGCATCAGGATGGTTCCTGCAATCTGACACTCCACGCCATCGCGTTCGTCTATTGCTCTTGCTATCGCGGGAAGCAGAAGTTTGGGTATAGGGTGTCGCCAATTTAGTTGCCTGAATTCATTATCATCAAACGGATCGGCCAATCGTTGTTCTCGTGACATTTTAGCCTGATGAATAAACGCATCGAAATAGCGATCGACTACGCCAGCAGTCTCTTTTCGATCAGCAAACGCGATACCTGCTACGTTGGCGATCGCAGGAAATGACTGGCGTCCACCGAAAGGAGACCAGGACATGTCAGAGATATCGCCGATATTCATGATCCCCACGTCGTCGAGTTGCGAGAACAGCAGTCTGCCGTTTCCACGACCGTTGTCACTGAATAAGTATTGAATCGTGTCATGGAAGAGCAATCTTTCGGATTCGATACCAATCGTGAGAGAACCCAGGGGGAGAAGACGGCGACAAGATGCTAGAAAGCGAGAGAGTGTTGGCTGATCAATATCTCGCCTTGTGACAGCATTGCGAAGTCGCTTACACGCTTTAAGGGCTATCTCCTGGCCTACACTTTGTTCGACAAGTATGGGTTGATACGCCAGCGATCTGGCGATATACAGAGTCTCGTCAAGCGCTTTGATAGCCTCGTCATTATTGCCTTCGGCAATAGCAAAGTACATCGAAGCAATACGCGCATAGGCCAACAAACGCAGGCCGCTAAGCTCTGGCAGTAGAACGTTGAGTAGTGGACCCGTTTCTGATCGCCTTGGCGGTCCTACGGCGTTCGTGCACTCCGCAGCCTGTGCAAGGAGATCAAAGACACCTTCGGATTCCAATTTCTTGAGAGCTCTGTTGAGTTTGACTATTTCATTCTCGTCGGCGTTTGGTTCATAAATGATACCGAAGTCTAGGTAGTCAAGACGATGGCTTGACTCTTCCTCTCTCGAAAGTGGTTCTTCAATTTCGCGCACGAGCGATAAAGCTTGCATCAACAACGGCCAGCCATTGTCGCCTTTGGGTTGATTGTCGATACTCAGCGCCTGCATTTGCTTGGCGTAGTCGACCGATGGATTCGGTTGCACCGTTAGCGCCCAGTACACGAGGTACGTCAGCCAGCCGACAAAGGTAAGAACGACGGCTAGGACCGGCGGGAACACGTTCCGCGGGCGGAACCAAGGTTTGCGTTGCTTCGTATCACTCATCCTTACTTCTCTGATCTCGGCGCATTGAGCACGAAGTCAAGGCCGAACCCTTGGCGGTCGGACAACGCGTTCCACGGTTCGATCGAGCCCGCTGCGCCGTTGTTATCGACGCCATCCGCGCCGATGCTGTAGAGCACGTACCCCCTGCCCGCCGCGTCATTGGCAAGTGTGCGATAGACGAATCCATTTGCAGAGAACGGATCTGAGGGGATCTCCTCAAGGATTGCCGGCGTAAGCTCTTCAAGCGAATCAGGGTACTGCCCCGTCTGAGCGCGATACTGCTCTAACGCAAGCATGATGATCGTTCCAGCAAGATCGCAATCGATTGCGTCGCGCGCATCAATGGCCCGGCCGAGCGCGGGCATCAACATGTTCAGTGGCATAAACCGCCAACCGAGCGTCTGAAGAACAGCATTTTCATCAAACGGATCAGCACGGCGATCCGCGCGCGACAGCGTCGAGAGGCGAATCATTTGATCGAAGAAGTCGTTGGCTGCCTCGGTGATCTCGGTTCGGTTTGCGTAGAAGAATCCGCCGAGATTGACAAGTGCGAGCCCTTCCCCCTTGGGCCGGCTTGTAGAGCTGCCCGCTCCGGTCATCTGCACCATGTCGCCTATCTCGGCCAGGAGTAGTCGTCCCCCGCCGGCTCCATCGTCGCTGTACAGGTGTTGAATCATGTCGAGCATAATCAGCCGTTCACCCTGAAGCGCAATCTCGGTTGGACCTAAGGGCAGACGTTGCTGGAATGTCTTGAGCAGTCGCGCATAGGTCGTCGCATCGAGTTGATGCTGCATGAGCGCTTGACGCAGCCGACCAGCCGCCGCGGCCGCAATGGCCCGCCCCACGAGCTGTTCGATGATCAAGCTTTGGTGCGTGTTGACCTGAGCGATGTAGAGCGTTTGATCGAGCGCGGCGACGGCTTCGTCGGCATCGCCTTGGGCCAGCGCCTGGTACATCGATGCGATCCGCGCTCGAGCCAACCTGCGAAGCTGCGCAACATCCGCGATCGTCTGGAAGATGAGCGATTCGTCCGGCAGGTACGAATGTAGACGCACCGCATTCGGTCGCTGCGCCGCAAGGGCGATTTGATCGAACGCACCGGCAGCTCGTAGCTCAGCGATTGTGTGCTGTAACTTGCTCAGTACTTCAGGAGGCGTGTCATCCAAATAGATCGGCTCGAAGTCGAACGGATCGAAATCGTCATCCCGGTCTGACAGTTCCGTTTCGACCTCCTGCAGAATCCGTGCCGCTTCCATCAACATCGGCCAGGCGTTTTCGCCAAGCGGTTGACTGGCGGCGCTCAATTCCTCCAGCTTCTTGGCGTAGTCCGTCGATGGATTCGGCTGAACGGTGACCGCCCAATAGACGAGGTAGGAAATCCAAGTGACGAATGCGAGAAGCAGCGCAAGGGCGATGTTCCGTGGGCGAGAGAAGGGACTGGGTTGTGCTGTTCGACTCATCGCGATCCCCTACTTCCGAGGGTGTATGAGAGGCCTATAGCATAGCGGCTGCATTGGCGCCGCGCATGTCTTGGCCAGCCTCGTTTGGGACGAGTGGCCCCATATCACGGACGAAACCTCTGACTCCCCTCTCTCCTTGGAGGATTATGCAGCAATTGACCTCCGGTGTCTTGTCCGTGCTGCGTGGATGATAAGCTTGGCGCCCACCCAACGTTCGCAACGATGCAGGCGTCGCACCCATGTTGGCAGATGATCCAGGCCAGTACCAGAGCTCGCCAACGTCCCGAAGTACCGTTCAATACCATCTCGCTCGCGATGGATCCACATCATGCGCGCGGCAGCGCCATCGCCTTCCGTGATCCGCACGCTCAGCAGACGCGATGGATGGTGTGTTCTGTTGCTCGCCAGGCCGAGGTGCGGCTTGCGGCGCGGCGCGATCATTTGCACGCCGAGCGTGGCGGCGCGCAGGTGAAGCCGGTTCGAATCGTACGAGGCATCCGCCAACATGACGGTGTGAGGCGCGAGCCCTGGGCTTGACCACCGTGCCGCATCGCGCAAAAGATCCTGCGCCACAAGGCATTCCGCTTCGTTCAGCGGCCGAACTCGCCACGCGAGAATGCGCCATCCATCATCGATCAGCACGTGGAGTTTGTACCCCTTGGCGTACCCGCAGACGCCGCGCCCGGTTCGCGCATCCGGATCGCGTGTGTGTGCGCTCAGTTCCAGCGCCTTGCCGTCAATGATGGCGAGCATCGTTGCGTCCACGCCGTCTTCCTGCACCAACGATAAGACGCGACGCAACAGCACCGGTATCTCAGGGCGACGAAGTCGGCGGCTCATGGTCGATTGGTCCGGCAACCGCCGACGCCACGCCTGCATCGGCCAGTTGGATCGTCGACACGCCCAACTGATCGGGCGATCGTGCAAAACCGCCCAGAAGAACACGGCAAGGATCTCTCGATCCGTGTACACTGCATTGCGAAGTCGCGTAGGTTCAAGCCGGTTGAGTGCGGCCACGAGTCGTTTCCAAATATCGCGTTCCATGCTGGCGCCTCCTTGAACAAAGGGTTTGACAAGGTCCAGCATGAACGCGTTTTTCATTTCGCGCAACCTAACAAGCGCCGAACAGCGCATAATCCTCCCTTGGGAGAGGGGTTGGGGGTGAGGGTGATTTTCGCCTACCTTACTTTAGCAGACCCTCACCCCGGCCCTCGCCCAGAGGGAGAGGGGTAAGAGAAGAGCCGCACCCCGGCCGTCTCCGCGGGTTGCCACCTGCGGCTGGTGTCATGCCCGCATCGAAGCTCGTATGACTGCGCGTCAGCGCGTAGGGTCCGCTGTGCGGACCAGATGAGTACACAAAGTGAACAAGACGGTCCGCACAGCGGACCCTACGAGGCAAAAGCGTTCACCCTTGGCGTTCGGCGCGCTCTTCGCGCACCACGATCTGGCGGAGCCTGGGTAGATCAAGCTCGATCGTCTGACCGACCTTCGGCTTGAGCCGATCAATCGAGCCGGGCTTGAGTTCGATGATGAACTGCGCCGGTCGCCGGCTGGGGTAGCGCTTCAAACGGCGCTCATAGTCGACGACGCTCTCGTTCTCGCCGCGCGGCGGCTCTTTCTTCATCTTGTGCATCGAAACAATGCGCCCACGACCATCCAGGTACAACAAGTCAATATCGACCAGGCAGTTCTTCATCCAAAAACTTTGCATCTGGGCGCGTTTGTAGATGAAGATCATCCCGCCATGCTCGTCGATCTTCTCGCGCCCCATCAGCCCCTTGGCGCGTGTCTTTGTATTGGCGGCAACCTCCAGCTTGAAGGTATGTTCGCCGATAACGATCTCTTCTTTGGGAATCTTCTTACTTGCATCCGCTTCCTTGTCATCTTGACCAATCGCGCCGGCGGCAACGAGCAGCACGAAGAGGAGCGGGATGGCAGCGATTCGCAAAAACATGATCAATTCGCGCTACTCGATGACTCGCCCGATGATCCGCAGCGGCACCATGTACCCGACCGACCCCACGTTGATGTGCTCATACAGCAGGCCGAGCGGGGCGTTCTTGGGGGTGACGCGCACGCGGAACTCCAGAAGTTGCCCCTTTTGCTCAATGCCGACCAGCTCGACATCAAGGATCGCGGAAAGGTTCTGCACGCGCGCGGTCTGCGGCATCGGCGTGCGGTTGCCCGCGTATTCGTGTTTCGTGATGATCTCGACCGATTCGCCGTTGCGCACGACATCGATCAGGACGCGCTGGTCCTTGGGCTGCCACGGTCGGCCGTCGGGCGGAATGGGCCGCGTGGAGTCATGTCGAACACGCACATCGACAATCGGCGCTTCGGGGTGATCCGTTTCGATAACCCAGAACCACGGCACACGCTGCCCGTCGAATTGACTCATGTCCCATTTGAGCGTGTATTGGGTGCGAGGTTCGTCAGTGGCGTTATCAAAGCCGACGAACTGCGGCGACAAGCCGTGCGCTTTGAGAATCCGAAACGGCTTGTTATCGAGCGAGCTCACTTCTACGGTGCCGGTCCGGCCTTGGTTAACAGCGTCAACGTACGGCGGGATGACGCGGACCGGCCGGGCGACCTCCGCGTGAAAGAAAAACGGAACCTGAGTTCCGCCGTAGCCTTCGAAATAAAGGGTAACCTTCTCCATCTTCGTGCCGAGTCCGGTCTTCATTTCCATCTCGGTGGCGAATTCGATGAACCCACCTGGTGGGATTACTCGGCCGGCGAGATTTTCCGTGGACGTGCAGCCGCAACTCGTGATGGATTTGACGATCCGCAGTGGTTGGTCACCGACGTTCCATATCTTCGCGGTCCCTTTGCCGATGGTGTGGGGCGGCACGATGCCGAAGTTCAGGTTGGCCGGCTCGAACTCGACGGGCGGCCACCCTCGTGTGTTCTTCGTGGCTTGGGAGCGCGGCGCCTGCGCCAGGTTGCTCGCGTTGACGCTGGTATATGGTTGGACCTTCCGAACCGCAGGCGAAGGCGTAGACGCGGAAGCGCCTTGGCCCGATGTTGAATCATCACCGCAGCCGGCCAGGAGCGATGCGCAGACGGTCATCACCAGCGCGATCCGTCCCACGATCGTCGTTCGTCGCATCCGAAACCGTTTGAAGCATCGGCTGTCTTGCATCATGGGCCTTTCTCAACCACAGGTATCCGCCGCGGGTTCACTCATTCGGCTCTCATCGGCCACTTGTTTCGTTTCGCCGTTGGGATGATGGGCGCCGATGAGCCTGGGGAAGTGCTCGCCCTTCCAACTCTCGGGGTAGGCTTTATCGTCGAGATCGAGCGCAGCCTTGGTGGGAAACAGGGGGCGGAAAGTATCGCACATCACCGCCAGCTCGTCAGTCCGCGTTTTCCCGAGCGATGCTTCAACCGTTCCCGGATGGGGCCCGTGCGGAATCCCCTGCGGATGCAGCGTCATCGAGCCGATCTCGATCCCCTTGCGAGCCGCGTAGTTGCCCTCGACGTAGTACAAAACCTCGTCGGAGTCGATGTTCGAGTGGTTATATGGAATTGGGATCGCGTCAGGGTGAAAATCAAGTACGCGGGGACAGAACGAGCAGATCACGAAGTTGTGCGCCTCGAAAGTCTGATGCGTGGGCGGCGGCATGTGATGCTTGCCGACGATCGGGCTGAAGTCGTCGATGTTGAATAAATACGGGTAATAGCAGCCGTCCCACCCGACGACGTCCAACGGATGGTAGTCGTAGATGTAACTATGCACGGAATCCAGCGCCTTGATGCGCACTTCAAAGTCGCCCGCTTCGTCGTACGTCAGCGGAAGCTCGGGCGGGCGGAGATCGCGTTCGCAATACGGCGCATGCTCCAGAAACTGCGACGTTTGTTTGGAAAGATAACGCGGCGGCGGGACGATATGCGAGCTGTTGGCCGTTTCAATAACGAGGAATCTTGGGTTGGGTTCATCATCCTTGGGCTTGTCGAACTCGATCTTGTAGATCGTGCCTTTGGGGATGATGATGTAATCCTTGCGTCTGAACTTCAACGTGCCGAACGCGCTCGAGACGGCGCCGGACCCATGATGGATGAAAATGCACTCGTCGCCCATGCCGTTCTTGTAGTGGTAGTTCATGGGATCCGCGGGCACGCAGACGCTCATCTCGCAATCGGCGTTGCCGAACATAATCACCCGGCCGGTGACGGGGTCACCCTTGGGCTGCATGGGTGTCGTCTTGAGGTGCCGCATGCGCATGGTGCCGGTCTCGACGTACTGCGGTTTGGTGGAGTACATCGTCTTCCAGCCGGTGACCTGCGTGGGGGGATGGATGTGATAGAGCGTACTCGTCGGGCCGACGAAGCCCTCGGTGCCGAAGACCTCCTCGGAGTACAGCGCACCGTCGGGGCGTCGGAATTGGATGTGTCGCTTGGCGGGCAGTTGGCCGAGTTTGGAATAGTACGGCATCAGATCGCTCCTGTACCTTCGGGTCCTCTTCGCAATGTAGATTATAGCGGGCTGCCCACGGCCGCCTCGACCTGGTTTTCATCGGACACAGGCAAAGCCCCACCGACGGTCGAGGGGCCGGGCTTCGCTGGATGATGTCGTAAATCGGCGTGTTGTCTGCGTAAAACTGCCAGTGGCGAGCCGGCCCTCGCGCACGATCCCCTTCCCGGTTTCGATGACGCTGCTCTAGGCCGATCGCCGGCGCGGGAAGAACCGTCCGGTCCGGTGCATGTACGCACGGTACTCGTCGCCGAACCTTTCGATCAGGTTCGCCTCCTCGCGTCGGCAGCGGATCACCAGGAAGCTGAACCCCGCCGCACCCGTGACGGCGATGAACCAACTGGCCGTGAGCAGAACGATCGCAAGAAACCAGATCAGGCCGAACGCATACATCGGGTGGCGGATCCAGCGATAGGGCCCGGTGGTGACGAGTTGCGCATCCGGCCGGGTCTGGGCGGTGGCGGTCACATTCGCACCCAAGTGCTTGAACATCCAGACAAACAGTCCGATCGCTGCGACGCCGAGCCCAGCCCCCGCGAAACGCATCCACTGCGGAAGCTCGACTTGGGACCACGCGATCCACTGGGGAACGATGAGGTACGTCAACAGCCACCCGATCGTCGCGAGCGTGATGATTGCCTGTGGGACAAGGAACGCAGCGCCGTCCCCGCCCCGGCCTATCTTGCCGCCCTGTTTGTCCGCCCGTCCGCGGAAATGTTCGCTCATCATGAACGCTGCAATGAACAGGACAAGGAGAATCCCTCGGTAGATGAGATCGTGTTGCATGGACGTTCTCCTTTCTAAAGAGACCTTGGGAGCGGACGACCGCTCAGCCAATGGACGCGGCAGCGCGGGACGTAGACAAAGTGCGCGACCAGTCCGATCACCGGCAGACCTATGATCCAGAGCCGCAGCCACAGCCGACTCTCGAGTTGGGCTAGACGGAGTGCAATGAGCCAGACAAGGCCGAATTTCGCGACACTTCGGATAATCTGGGCGCCTGTGCTGTACGTGAAGTCGAACACGCCTCCACCGCGCACCGTCACTTCCTGCCGGACGGGAACGAACCGGTGAAACATCACCGGACCGATGATGGTGAGTGCCGCAAGGATGATCCATTCCCAAGCCATGCGCGCGCTCCGATGCGTGTGAGGTGTTTCCGAACGAGCGGCACAATCTCCGTTCACCCTCAAACCGTAGCCAGAGACACCCGCAAGCTCCACGCACCCATAATACCATCCGTAGCATAGGCTACGGATGGTATCATGAAGCATACGCCATCTGAGGCCACAGTCAAACCTCCGACTGCGAAGAACGAATCATTCTCAAGCCATGCGCGTGCTCCCATGCGTATGAGGTGTTTCCGAACGAGCGGTATAGCGTCCGCGCCCTCCCCTGCCGCAGTCAGAGAACGAGGACGCCTTTCGCGAGCGTCCTGGCGACCACAAGACCATCCGTAGCATAAGCTACGGATGGTATTATGGATCATAGGTGCTATGAAGTCGAGGTCAAGCGCCCATTTGAGGATTGGTAGTATAGACTACGGATGGTCGATACGAATCCCAAATGATTCTCGTGCGTTTCACGGGTGCCATGCTTCATTCCCGACGCGTCGGGATGAAGCATGCTTTGCCCTAAAGGGTCAAAGCATGGCACCCGCTTGCGGATCAATTGCGATCCGTATGAGTCACTCCTGTGCCGTGCGGAAGTGGTTGAATA
This sequence comes from Planctomycetota bacterium, assembly GCA_022563315.1. Classification (GTDB taxonomy): domain Bacteria; phylum Planctomycetota; class Phycisphaerae; order Phycisphaerales; family SM1A02; genus JADFNO01. Next base: position 12,208 of record JADFNO010000096.1, read on the forward strand.
CAGGCCGTGCATTTCGTGGCATGGCCTGCGGATACACGGTTCGGGCGCCATCCGCCAACGAGGCCTGGTCACTTCAGTGACCAGGCGAGCGGCGCCCGACGTCCGATTGCACGACCCGCGGACACGATTCCACGCGGCTGTTCTCCACTTTCCTCCTGGGAGAAGGGTTGGGGTGAGGGTTCTTTGGAACGTTTGAACCTTCATCTCCACAAGAGAGCGCGGGGCGAGCCCCGCGGCTAAATATCTATGTGCCGACCCTACAAATTCCCGCGCCGGTCCTGTTCCAGCTCAAGACTCTCAAACAGCGCTTTGAAATTGCCTTTGCCGAAGCTTTGGCTTCCACGCCGGCAGATGATCTCGAAGAACAGTGTCGGGCGGTCCTGCAACGGCTTGGTAAACAGTTGCAGTAAGTACCCCTCATCGTCGGCGTCAACGAGTATGCCGAGCTCCTTGATCCGGTCGTGATCCTCCTTGACCGGGTCGTGGCCGTGCTCGCGCAGCATCGCGTCCACGCGCTGCCACACGTCGCCGTAGTAATCCTTGGGCACATAGAGGAAATCCACGCCGCGCCGATGAAGCTGGGCCACCGACTCCAACTCATCATCCGTACGGAAGGCAACGTGCTGCACGCCCGGCGTGTCGTCGTGCCAATCCAGATACTCCTGGATCTGGCTCTTGCGCTTTCCCTCGGCCGGCTCGTTGATCGGGAACTTGATCACCCCATAGCCGCAGTCCATGACCTTGGACATGAGCGCGGAATACTCGGTCGAGATGTCCTTGTCATCGAAATGCTTGAAGAGCTTGAAGCCGAGGACTTCCTGGTACCACTTCACCCAGTAGTCCATTTTGCCCAGCTCGACGTTCCCGACACAGTGATCGACATACATCAGGCCGCAGGGGTTGGCCTTGTTGTACTCGTTGAGCGCGAAGTTCTCGACCTTCCGGAAGCTGGGGCTGATCAGCCCACCGTTGCGCACAGTATCAAGGGAATACTTGCCGGTGCGCGAGACAAAGGTGTGGATGACCCGGCCATAGACCTTGATGGATGCCTGGGTGATAGCGCCGTCGTTATCGGAATGGGTTTGGGGCTCGAACGCGGCCTCAGCGCCGTTCTTTATGGCTTGGTTGAATGCAGCCTCGGCATCGTCCACCGTGAAGGCAATTGCCCGTACGCCATCGCCATAGCGCTTCACATGTTCGTTGGCTTCGTGGTCGTGGCTGAGCCCGCTGGTCAGGATCAGGCGGATATTGCCCTGGGTGAGCAGATAGTTCGCCTCGTCGCGGCTGCCGGTGGTGAGATCGGCAACTTGATCGACGGTGAAGCCGAAGGTGGAGGCATAGAAAAATGCGGCCTGCTTGGCATTGCCGACATAGAACCGCAGGTGATCGACGTCGATCAATCGCAGGGGATCGGCATCGGTGCGGGTCGTGGTCAGCGGCGACGGTGTGCT
>JADFNO010000257.1 GCA_022563315.1 Planctomycetota bacterium
AAGTTGTGGCCCCGGGCGCCGTCGTTGGGCAGGAGCTTGAAGAGCTGCGTGGGGTTCGCGGGGTCAGAGGTGTCGAAGAGGTAGGCGGAGCCGGAGCTGAAGCCGTTGTCGTCGTCCCAACGTGCCCCAACGATGGCAGTGGCGCCGCTGATCGCGACGGAGATGCCGAAGTGGTTGTCCGCCGCGCCGTCGACGGGGAGGAGCTCGGCGATCTGGGCGCCCGTGGTGGTGTCGAAGAGGTAGGCGGAGCCGGAGTTGTTGCCGTTGTCGTCGTCCCGCCAGGCCCCGACGATGGCGGTGGTGTGGGTGATCGCGACGGACCAGCCGAATAAGTCGTTGAACGCGCCGTCATCCGGCAGGAGCTTGAAGATCAGCTGGCCCGTGATGGTGTCGAAGAGGTAGGCGGAGCCGGAGTTGATGCCGTTATCGTCGTCCCGCGGTGCCCCGACGATGGCGGTGGCGCCGCTGATCGCGACGGAGATGCCGAAGTGGTCGCCCGGCTCGCCGTCGTCGGCTAGGAGCGTAGCGATCTGCGTGGGGTTCACGGGGTCAGAGAGGTCGAGGAGGTAGGCGGACCCGGAGGCGTTGCCGCTGTCATCGTCAAATTTGGCCCCGACGATGGCGGTGGCGCCGCTGATCCCGACGGAGAAGCCGAACTCGTCGCCCCCCGCGCCGTCATCGGCCAGGAGCTTGGCAAGTTGATCGCCGAGGTCGGCGTAGGCCGGTCCGGTGCTCAGGATTGATGCGGCTGCGACAAAGAGAACTGGTGTGAGATATTGCATGTTCGTCTCTTGGGTTTTCAGCAGATGCGCGGTGTTGGCGGCACTACGGACACGGCCCCCAACTGGCGAGCAGCACGAGAAGATCTGACACGCCAATGTTGTTGCTGCCGTCGAAGTCGGCGGGGCACTCCGCCTTCGGCGGGCACGTCCCCCAACTTCCCAGCAGCAAGAGCAGATCGGACACGCCGACGGAGCCGTCACTGTCTAAATCCCACGGACAAAGCAAGGCCTGGAACTCGTACGCGCCCATATCCACGATCGGCGGATCGCCGTTACCCGTGTCTTTCGTAGCCGGATCGTCAACAAACCGCGGATTGCCGTCGAGGTCGGTCACAACGCCCTTCGGCAAGGCCGTGTTGTCGGCGGCGTCAATACACGGCGAGCCGGGCGAGAGGCGATAGTCGCCGTTGACCGGATCGACGAACACCGGGTCAGCGTCGATGTTGCCGACGCCGGGCCATCCGCCTTGCACGTTGCTGAAGGACGCGGTAGCCGAGCCCAAGATCTGGTCTGGGATGTTGTCCCACAAGATGCCGTTTGTAACCGTCGCGCTGCTGTTGATGTCTATCCACACCCCTCCGCCTTGGCTGGCCGAGTTGGCACTGATCGTTGTGTTCGTCAACACCGCTGAGCTGTTGGAGAGCAGGAGAATGCCACCCCCAGACCCGACATCGCCGCTCACTTGGTTGCCGATGAGCGTTGAGTTGATGAGTAGCGCGGTACCATTCTGATTGAATACACCCCCACCTACGACTGCTGAATTGTTCGTTATCGAGCAGTCAACAAGCGTAAGACTGGGACTCGCCTCAAAGAATTGCACGAAAGCAACGGCGCCCCCGTGGTAGCCTTCGTTATCGTGAAGGTCGCACTCGACCAAGTTCAGCTGACCGTCGGAGCTGAATATCGCGCCGCCACCGTGGTTGAAGATAAGAGGGGTCGAGTTTGCGCTGAAGGTACAGTTCGTGACGCTCAGAATCCCGTCGTGGACGAAGATTCCGCCCCCTCTGAAGCCGGCGGTGTTTGTGGTGAACGTACAGTCGGTCACCGTCGGACTGCTACTGAGGTTGTTCATCCCGCCGCCGTTGTTTCCTGCGATGTTTCCACTGAACGTACAGTTGGTCACTGTCGCGTCGCTGTCTTGATTGCCCATTCCGGCGCCGTCGTTGACCGCGGTGTTTCCGCTGAACGTGCAATTGGTGACTGTCGGGCTGCTGTTGTTGAAGTTGTTCATGCCGCCGCCGGCGTTCGCTGCTGTGTTCCCGCTGAACGTGCAGTTGGTGACTGTCGGGGCGCTGTTCTGGACGTTGTTCATCCCGGCGCCGAAGTTTGTCGAATTCCCGCTGAACGTGCAGCCGGTTACAGTCGGGCTGCTGTTGCGGTTGCGCATCCCGGCGCCGTTATTCACCGCGGTGTTTGCGGTGAACATGCAGTCGGTCACCATCGGGCTGCTGTTGAAGTTGACCATCCCGCCACCGTTGACGGCCGCTATGTTCGCATCGAATGTGCAGCCGACGACCGTCGGATTGCTGCTGGACCAGTTGAACATGCCGGCGCCGCCGCCGGACAGGTTGCCGATGAACGTGCAGTCGGTCACCATCGGGCTGCTGCCCGCGTTCCGCATCCCGCCCCCGTCCACCTCGGACGTGTTGGCGGTGAAGGTGCAACCGGTCACAATCGGGCTGCTGCTCTCGTTGTTCATCCCGCCGCCGCGGCCCTGATTGACGCCATCTTTGTCTACGAAGCTTGCGATGTTCGCGGTGAACAGGCAGTTGGTGACCGTCGGGGCACTGCCGCCAATGTTGAACATTCCTGCGCCGTGGGATGCCAGATTGCCGACGAACGTGCAGTCGGTTACTTCCGGGCTGCTGTCGTTTGCGTTCAGCATCCCGCCGCCGTTGAATGTTGCCGTGTTTGCGTCGAATGTGCAGTTTGTCACGTCCGGGTTGCTCGCCGCGAAGTTCGCCATCCCGCCACCGTTGCCGGTCGCCGAGTTCCCTCGGAACGTGCAGTTGGTGACAGTCGGGCTGCCGGGGTTGTTGAGCATCCCGCCACCGTTGGGGGCCAGTCCCCCGGTGATGGTGAAGCCATCGAGGACGGTGAGTACGGTTTCGTTGTTGATGCACGAGACCACCGTGCCGTCGCCGGTGCCGTCATTGTCGATGTCGCCGTTGATGATGGTCACCTCCGGGCCGTCGGAACTGCGCACGGTGATCGCCTTGCCGAGGAAGTTGATGAGTTCTCGGTAGGTGCCTGGGGCGACGACAACCTCATCGCCGTTGACTGCCGCGTCGATCGCCAGCTGGATCGTCGGAAAGTCCGCGGGAACATTGATCGTGTCCGCGGCGACCGCTCCTGTCAGCGCAAGAACGAAACACGCGATGTTCTGGCTCGTCACGATGGATATTCGCATCCTCAATTACCTCCTGAATTCACGTGGCGAGTATCTACTTACCGCCCGCCTCGCCGAACTCGTTTCAACACGTCACCGCCACGAATGAAGGCCCATGATAACTCCTTGCCAGTCGTTTCCTAGCCCTATTACCCGCACCCCCGGAATTGGACCCCCTGGCCAAAGACCGAAGTCCGTTTGCAACCAGGCCCGATCGAGACCGCCGCCGTCTTACCCATCTTCCACAAACTCCAACCGCTGCCTCTATAACCCAACGCGACCCCGATCGACGCCTCCCGACACGAAATCCGAGGTTTTTTTCCACGCCGCCC
>JADFNO010000258.1 GCA_022563315.1 Planctomycetota bacterium
CGAATCGCCTTGCGACGGGCCGGCTTGACCGTCGCCGGCCTGGGCCTGGGCCGCGAGCCGGGCCAGCCGGGCCTGTTCGCGCTTCAACGGCAGGTAATCGTTGTTGTACCACTCCCGCCACCGGCCCATGTCATACTCCAAATGCTCGGTGGACTGCCCCCAGTCGTTGGTCGTCATCGCCACCAGGGAGCGGTGAATCTCCGTTCGATAGTTGATCGCCACCGCATCCACGACGCGAAGAATGACGCCTTCCGTGACGATGCCGAGTATCGGCCGAAACCCGCCCGCGGCATCGCCGGTCACCGCCTCGATCCGCTGCACGTATGCCGTTTGGGTTGCGATGGCAATCCAAGCGAGATCGCCTTGGCTGTCGACGGGATCAGCCGTGGCCTGGGCGAAGATCAGCAGGGGGATCGTCTCCAGGGCATTGAGCGCGCCGGCTACGAACCCGGCATTGTTGGCGATCTCATGGCGGTGGTGCCGTAGCGCCTGATCGAGCACGTTCAGCACGGGCAGCCCAGCCGGCGACACCATTCGCGTCAGGGCCTCGTGCCGGATCGCCAGGTCGTGGTCGTAAATGGCCAGCCACCCCAACGCCGCTTGGGCATCGTCGCCCAGCGTTGCGAAATGGTCCAGCAGTCCAAGCCGGACATCATCCGCCTCGCCTGTGAGCTCGCGAATAAGGGGCATGAATGCGGCGGGGTCGGTGAACTCCCGCAACTGGGTGAGCCCTTCGGCCCGTACGGTCGGGACTTTGATCCTGCCCAGGTATTCATGGCGAATCGCACGGATCTGCTGGGTGAACTGCCGGCTCCGCGCTCGCAACGCCAGTTGCCCATCAGAGGGGCGGGTGAGCATGTCCACGATCGGCGGCACTCCGCCTCGATCCGGGATCGGCGAGAGGATTCCGTACCGTGGATCGTCGTCGGCGGACCCCGTCTCCGTCTGGGCCACAAGGCCCGCGCCCATGAAGCCAAGCATTCCTACAACCGTCGCGAAGGTTACCCAAGACCCAGCCATGGCCGGTCCTCTCGTGCAAGGTGCTCTGTCATTCTATGACGGCTGGGGCGGCCCGGATCAGGCACGATTTACGAAGTCGGGTGGATCGACGGGGCCACGATCACGTCCAGGCGGCCGATGAGCCGGCGGGCACTGGAGGCGGCCGATCGGCTCTCGAATCGCCCGAACTGCACGAAGTAGAGGATTCGCCCTCGGTCGTCGAGGCTCTCGATGACGCGGACACCGCCGAGCCGGTGCTGCTGGGCCACATTCGCCACGCTGCGGGCGGCGTTGTCCGCATGTTGACGCTGGCGGAAGGCCCCGGCCTGCAAAGAGAATCGCCCGGCTCCCGCTCGCGGGCTGATCGCAAGGGCCCGTTGTCCAGTCGTTTGCTGAGCATCGCCGATGCGGAGCCAGGCACCCGCCGAGGTCCTATCGCCGGCTTGTTGATGGGCCAGCGCCGCCTGGTATGCCGCCTGACGCGAATTCTCGCCCGTCAACGCGCCGGAGGCCTCCGCCAAAAGCACCGCTGCCTCATGCGGACGATGCTGTTTCACACGAACCAGTCCCAGGACGGCTTTGGCTTTACCCGCAGTGGTTCGATCGGTTGACATCATGGCCGTCGCCAATTGCCGCTGGGCCTCGTACAGGTCACCGAGCTGATAGGCGCTCAATCCAGCCAGATACGCCGCCTTGTCCCGTATCAGCCCCCGGGTCCGGCCCGCGATCGCCGCCGCTTGATGCTCAGCCAGCCGGTACCGCTTGGCCTCATAGTCCGCCAAAGCTGAGTCTAGAGAACGAGCCCGCGGCGTTGACTTGCAGCCGGCCAACGGCACTGCGGTCAATACGCACAGCAGCACCACCCACCCGCCTCGAAACCTGTGCAATTGGCGATTCACGTTGCCCAACGTATCGTACAGACGCCTCGAACTTCGCCAACTTTGGCCGGGATCATGTGACGATGCGTGTCGCCAGCTCAATCATTCGACGACTCATCTTCTCCCCCCGGCGGGTGGCGGCCGTTGATGACCAACGCACATGGCGCGCGTATGAACTCTATGTTGGCGCTCTGCATATAGCCCGCACGATCAAGCGCACCACCGACGCCCCACGTATTGGCCTCATGCTGCCGACCTCCGGGCTGTTTCCGATGGCCATGATCGGCACGTGGATGCTCGGGCGGACCGTCGTGCCCTTGAACTACCTGCTCAAACCGAACGAGTTGGAGTACATCATCGACGACGCCGAGCTGGACACGGTCATCACCGTGTCCGCCATGGTTGACTTCGTGGGCGGATTGCCGGACCGCGTTCAGCAGATTCGACTTGAGGAGCTGCGCTTCAAAGGCGTGCCGCCGTTTCGCCGCGCGCGGCGCCGGCCCGAGGACCATGTCGCCGTGTTGTTGTACACCTCGGGCACCTCCGGCCGGCCCAAGGGCGTCATGCTTACCTCTGCCAATCTCCACGCCAATGTTCGTCAGTGCGTGCAGTGGGCGCGGTTCACCCGCGACGACGTGCTGCTGAGCGTCTTGCCGCAATTCCACAGCTTCGGGCTGACGGTGCTCACGCTGTTGCCGCTGATCGTCGGCTGCAAGGCCGTCTACACCGCGCGGTTCATGCCTCGCAAAATGCTTACGCTTCTTCGTGAGTATCGTCCAACCGCATTTATCGCCATACCTTCTATCTTCAATGCACTGCTGCATGCCAAACACGCCGTCCCCGACGATTTCAAGTCGCTGCGGTACATTGTCTCCGGCGGCGAGCCGCTTCCCGGGGCGATATTCGACGGCTTCCGCGATCGGTTCGGCGTCACCATCAAAGAAGGCTACGGCCTCACCGAGACCGGGCCCGTCGCGAACTGGAACCGGCCGGAGGATGACCAGCTCAAGTCGGTCGGCATGCCGATTCCCGACGTTCAGGAGAAGATCGTCGCTCCCGACGGAACCCGCCTCGGCGTAGACGAAGAGGGCGAAATCTGCATCCGCGGTCCGAACATCATGGCTGGGTATTACAAGCTGCCCGATGAAACGGCTGCGGTCTTCGACGACGAGGGCTACTTCAAGACCGGCGATATGGGGCGAATCGATGCCGATGGCTATCTCTACATCACCGGGCGCATCAAAGAGATGCTCATCATTGCGGGGGAGAACGTCTTCCCGCGCGAGATCGAAGAGGTGCTCAACGCCCACGCCTCCGTTCTCGACTCAGCGGTAATCGGGGTGCAGGATTCTTCGCGCGGCGAAGTCGCGCTGGCGTTCGTTGAACTCAACGAAGGCGCTACGTTTGACGAAACAGCGTTGCGTACGTATTGCCGCGATCATTTAGCGCAGTTCAAGGTGCCGCGCTCGATTCGCCTGATTGAAAAATTGCCGCGCAATCCCACCGGCAAGATCATGCGCCGCGAACTGAGCGCCGACACGCCCTCGGCAAGTCAGGGCAACGCCGCCGACGAGTCATAGTCGAAAGCTATCAGCGTTCAGCGTTCAGCTATCAGCGTTC
>JADFNO010000097.1 GCA_022563315.1 Planctomycetota bacterium
GTACCTGATGCCGATCGACGGCGGCTCGCCGACCCGGCTCACGTTCCATCCCGATCCGGATGTAGCGCTTGGCTGGACGCCGGATGGGCGACAGGTGTTGTTTCGATCTCAGCGAACCAATCCGCTCGGTCGCTGGGAACTGTGGCGCGTCTATGCGCAGGGCGGCATGCCGATTCGCTACGAGTTCGGCGAATGTTCGATGGCGACGCTCAGCTCCACCGGGCGGCAAATCGCCTTCACCCGCTGGTCCAATGAGAACTGGACATGGAAGCGATACCGCGGCGGCGCCGCGCCGGAGATATGGATCGGCGACCTGACCGCTGAGACGTTCACCAATATCACGGACAATCGAGCCAACGATCTGTTTCCCATGTGGGTCCTTGGCCGCTTGTATTTCCTTTCAGATCGCACAGGTACAGCGAACATTTTCTCCGACTCGCCGCGCGGAGGCGATCTCAAGCAGCACACGGTGTTCGCCCCGCAACCCGACAATCCAACTGCGGTTGAAGGCTACGACATCCGTTGGCCGAGCACCGACGCCCAGCGCCGCGGCGCGCGGATCGCCTTCTGTCAGGCCGGTGGTCTAGCGCTGTTTGATGCGGTAAACGAAACGGTGCGACGGCTGGATGTGCGCCTGGCCAGCGATCGTGTGGCCAAGCGCCAGCGGTTCGCCGAGTTGATCGAGACCGCCACCGAATACGCGCTGTCGCCGGACGGGACGCGCTTGCTGGTGGGCTCTCGCGGTGAGTTGCTGAGTCTGCCCGTCAAATCCGGCCCCGCCGTCCAGTTCACGCGGACGTCGGCGGCGCGGGAATGGGGCGCTGCATATTTCGGCGAAGATCAGATCATCATGATCTCCGACGCCGCGGGCGAGCAGCAGATCGCGATCGCACCCGCTGACGGTTCGCTGTTGCCATCACTCGTGACCGAAGACCGCGAAGCGTGGCTGTTCCCGCCCGTTGGTTCGTCCAACGGCCAATGGATCGCCTTCGCCGACAAGACCATGCGGCTGCACACGCTGAATATGGTCACCTTCGTTCGTCGCCAAGTTGACGCCTCCGAAGCGGCTGAGATCACCGACTACCGATTTTCGCCCGACAGTCATTGGTTGGCATACACGAAGCCGATGCCCAATGGCTACGGCATGATCTTCATTCATTCGTTGCGCACCGGGCGCTCGTTTGCGGTAAGTGATGGCTTGCACGACGACCGTGAGCCGCGCTGGGATCCAGCGGGCAAGTTCTTGTACTTCCTTTCCCGGCGAAAACTCAATCCCGTGCTTGGCGAGCTTGATCTGGAGCATGTGTATTTCAACTCGACGGTAATGTGCGTCGTGCCGTTGACCGCGGACACGCCGCCGCCAATTCCCGAACTGGCACATGCGGTTGATTTCGATATCGACACGTGGGCCAAGGGTGAGCCGGGCGATCAGGTTGACGTAGACACCGCCGATGAAGAGGTGGAAGAACCGCCTGCCGCAGAGCAAGAATCTGAGTGGGTAATGCGCGTTGATACGGATGGTCTGCCCCAGCGGCAATTCATCCTGCCCATCGACGCGGGCAACTACCGCCGACTCGAAGCACTGCCCGGCTCGTTGTGTTATCTCTCGGAGCCGGTTGCCGGTCTGCTGGACTTTCAGATCGGTCAGAGTGGGATTGCCGAGGGGAAAGCCACATTGCACCGCTACGACCTCGTAGCGGAGGAGGATAACGATCTGGCCGAGATGATCTCAGGCTATGTCGTGAACGCCAAGCGTGATCGAATCGCACATCCTTCAGCCGAAGGATTTGTCGTGCTCGATCCCACCGGGGCCGCAGAATCCGAAAAGGTAGACGTTGCGGAAACGCGACTTCGTGTCAACATCCAAGATGAATGGAACCACATCTTCGAGGAAGCGTGGCGGCTTCAGCGCGATTTTTACTGGGCGCCAAACTTCGGTGGCGTCAATTGGTCGGCGATGCGCGACAAGTACGCCGCGCTGCTGCCGCGCATCGGTACCCGGGCGGAACTTACCGACCTCATCGGCGAGATGATCGGCGAGCTGGGCACCAGCCACACCTACATTTGGGGTGGTCAGCCGCACGATCGAGCCGAGTCCGTCTCGGTTGGCTTACTCGGCGCTGACATTGCGTTCGAGAACGGCGCGTACCGCATCAAGCACATCCTGCCGCGTCAATCCTGGGATGAAGCGTTGGAAAGCCCGCTGGCTGCGCCGTATCTGGGTGTCCAAGCCGGGAGCGTTATCCATGCGATCAATGGTCAGCAACTCACCATGCAGACCAACCCCTACGATCTGCTCCAGGATCAGGCGGGCAAAATGATCCAACTCACGATCGCCGACGATCCGACATCGCGCGAACGTCGAACGATCCAGATCAAGGCGCTGTCCTCGGAGCGCCCGCTGCGCTATGCCGCCTGGGTGGAATCGAACCGCCGGTATGTTCACGAGGCGTCCGACGGCCGGCTCGGGTATCTGCATATCCCCAACATGATGGGCCAAGGGTTGGCGGCCTTCAGCCGTTATTTCTATCCGCAAATCGAAAAGAAAGCGCTCGTCGTAGATATTCGCAACAACGGCGGCGGGTTCGTCAGCCAGATGATTATCCAGCGGTTGGGGCGTGAGGTGTGGGCGTTCACGAAGCCGCGGCATGGCCGGATGGGTCGCTATCCGGCCAAGTCATTGTACGGGCATCTCGCGGTGCTGATTGATCAACATGCCGGGTCGGATGGCGATATTTTCCCCGAGTCGTTTCGTCTCAACGAGCTTGGCCCATTGATCGGCACGCGCACGTGGGGCGGCGTGGTGGGGATTCGCGCTGATAAGCCGTTTGTTGATTTTGGTCTGTCGACGCAGCCGGAGTTCGCGTGGTGGGAGCCGAAGCGCGGTTGGTCGTTGGAGAACGAAGGCGTGACGCCTGACATTGAAGTCAAGATCACGCCCAACGATCGAATGGCCGGCCGCGATCCGCAGTTAGATAAGGCGATCGAGGTGCTGCTGGGGAAGCTGGAAGATGATCCCAAGGTACTGCCATCGCCGCCGCCTTGGCCGGAACGAGGGCGTTGACTCGCTACAATAAGCCCATGGCCGAACGCGACGATCAGGACGAGTTGAGGATCGATCTGCCGCTTCAGCAACTGGCTGCCTTTTGCCAGAAATGGAAGATCGTCGAGCTGTCGGTGTTCGGCTCGGCGTTGCGCGATGATTTCGGCCCGGACAGTGATCTTGATTTCTTGTTCACAGTTCAACCGGGGGCGCGTCTGAAATTGTGGGATTTGCCCGATGCTGAGCGTGAGCTGGCCGAGTTGTTGGGACGCAAAGTTGATCTGGTGAGTCGGAATGGGATCGAGCAAAGTCGCAATTGGATCCGTAAAGGCGAGATCCTTCAATCCGCCAGGATCGTCTATGCCGCGTAGTGACGATAGCGTGATCGTGGATATCGTAGATGCTGTCCGGTGTATCGGGGAGTTCCTGTTCGAAGTCGATCAATCAAGGTTCATGCAGGATCGTGAGAAGCAATCAGCGGTTCTCCATCAGCTGATGGTGCTTGGGGAAGCCGTGAAGCGCCTCTCTACAGGTTTTCGTGAAGCACATGCTGATGTACCTTGGTCGAACATTGCCGCTATGCGCGACCGCCTGATTCATCTCTACGACGACGTGGATCTACAAGTTGTCTGGGATGCAGCAACTGAAGATGTGCCGAACTTACTTTCATTCGTCGAGTCGTTTCTACCCGACGCACCACCGTGAATCTGACTTGCAAGCCTGACTGGAAGGTGGTCCCTAGAATGGGTGTACGAGTTTGCCATGGGACTTGACGGCGTTGAACTCGTGATGGAATTCGAAGACGAATTCGATGTAACCATCGAAGATGAGGTCGCCGGATCTCTGCAGACGATCGGTGACCTGGCACGCTATGTCACATGGCAAATGCGTAGCAAGTGGCCGAGAGTCTCGTGCCCGACGACCAAATGTTTCTACGAAGTTCGCGGGTTGCTTCTCGAGAAACTGCCTGTCAAACGGCGCGACATAAGACCGTCGACACGTCTCAACGATCTGATTACCCGTCGGTTACGGCGGCGCATTCTGAAATCGTTGAGCAAGAGATCACTCTGGGTGCCAACATTGCAACCACCGGGCGTCATGAAGTGGATTGGCCTTGTGTTCGGTTTGGCGGCTGGTCTGACTGTCGGAGTCTTCTCAACGTTGGCCGGCCAGATCGTGGGTGGCATCGTTCTTGGTGTTATCACCTTCTATGCGACGTGGACCGCGTCTTATTTGTTCTCGATCCCATTTGCTGTTCGTTTCCCAGTCGGATACGAGACCGTTGGAGATCTTGTTCGCCGCGCTACGCCGAATTACGAATCGCAGGATGAAATCAACACCAACGTGTTAGATCGCATCCGTCTGATCGTATCGCAACAAATGGGGGTTCCGATCGAGAAGCTTGCGGCACAAACGAACTTCACTCATGACTTGCACATCTAAACCGTTTGCTAGAGCTCGTCTATTCATACCCCGCGCGCTCAATGATCTGAAAATCATAAAGCGATGCCAGATCATTCGTTGACAGTTGCGGCACGGCGTTGAATCGATCAATAATCGAACTCGCATCATCGCTTGCCAGCGAGCCGAGCGCTTGCCATTTGTGGCTGAGCAATTCGTCGAGATTCGCGGTTGTATTCCGCGCGTGACCGGCTGGGTACATCACGAGTCCGCTGTCGTAGGTCTTGCCATCAGTATCTGTAATAATCACCGAGGTCGGAATCCCGTCCGGGTACTTCGCATCGTACTCAGGGCCGCCGTGCTCGAACGTCACCTTCTCCATTAAAGCCCGCGTCTGGTGATCGAAGATCGCCTGCTCGTTGTAATCGTCGGGCATAAGAATGAGCGTCTTCCAATAGCCGTCATTCGTATCAGCGAGGGTAGTGCTGCCGCCCCCGCCCCCGCCCCCGGAATCCTGAGCAAGTTGCATCGCTTTGCGCAACACGGTGGCGATGATATACACCATTGAATGATCCGCGGACTGCCTTGTCTGGGGGTCGCGCTTGGCGGGGTCGCCGATGATCCCGAACGCCGGTTCGTAGGCGATGATCTTGATCGACGCGATGTTCTGCGGCGCTTCCAGCAGTTGTGGATTTCGTTGAATCAGATCGATCAAGCCTTGCATCGCTCCGGCTGATTGATGTTCGTAGAGCCCCAGCTTGAAGTGCATTCCCATCACCGCAAAGTCGCCCCCGGAATGGGAGAGCACCAGTTCAAACGGCGAGTCGCCATTGGTTGGCTCGAATTGCCGCCAGATCGCTTCGGGGTTGCGGAAGATATCCCCAGGTCCGACGAATCCGCGCATCGATCGTTGCAAGGACAGGATCGCTGCTTCGGTGGTAATGGCTGCGGACGCGCCTTTGGAATCGGACAGTTGTTTGCCAGCTCGTATCGCGCGCCATGGGATGTAATGCGCGACGGTCATGCCGATCGCCGATTCGATCTGCTCGGCGGTTGCGCTGCGCATGGCGCCATACGTCGCCGCGGACGCAATCGCCCCATGAACGACGTGATCGATTTTGTACGATTTGAGGCTGAAGACCTCAGCCAGCCGACCCCGGATTTCATCCAGCAGCACCATCCCGCGCAGTGCGTAGGCGCCATCCTGGTTCGCCAGTTGCGCGGCTGCGACGGCGACGGGATAGAAATCGTTGTGGCCGAACTCGCCCGCGGTGTGACCGAGCTTGGGGTTGTAGCCGAAGTTTGTCCCGTTGGAATCCCACTCGCGCACCGCGGCACAGTTGGCGAGGATCGCCTTCTCCGGCGCAAGGGGTTTGTTCGATCCAAATATCGGCACGCCCCCGCCCCCGCCCCCGGAAATCTCGTAGCTGAGCGCCTCTTCGCGCAGAACGGTCGGAGCGTTCGTTGCCAGCGCGATCGCGGACAGCCCGCAGATCATGCTATCGGTGAAAAACATCAACGTGCGAACTAACACGGCTTCGTCCGGTTCACCAATGGAGCCATTCATGAAATTGATCGCGAACTGACCGATCCCCAGCGCTTGGTTAGAATCGCGGGAAAGGCTTACACTCGTTGTTGTAGCTTGTGTTGTCATGGCAGGTGCGTTCTTGAAGCGCGGGGATCGTTAAAAGAGCGAAGGCGAATTTGGGACATAGCGCAGAGCCATTAGGCAAGGTTGGCGGCTATGATATAGCTCGATGGAGCCCCGGCCGATGGCCGATATAAACCGATGGTGAGCCAGAACCCAACATCTTACACGGTGAGCGACGGCGACCTTGTGCTGCTTTTGCAGGAGGCCAAAGAGGGGGGGTACGTTGTCACTTCGCCGCTGGACCCACAGCTTGTCACCGAGGCGGAGACGATTTCTGAGGCCTTTGCCATGGCCCGTGACGCGATGGAATCTCTGCAAGAATCACGAGCCAAGCTCTTCGAACAGCTCAAAGCCGCTGAGGGCGGCGCTGCCTAGACGGGCGACGGCACATCGAGCTTCTCACAAATCGCCCGAACTGTTCCCCGCTTCAATTGATTATGCCGTGGAACCGACACGTGCCGCAGTGTCTTGGCGTTTATCCAACATCGTGCCGACCACCGTGATGATGCAGCTCGCATCCATGCTCACGAAGATGTTTCTCAAGATCGCGGCGTTTCATATCATCGTTATGGTAGTCCGACAGACTTTTCCTTGGCGAAGAAAGTGCTCGCCGAGCGTTACGGATTTGAACGCTTCTCGCGAAGCAGCCTGTGCAAGGAGGAGCCTGCCGTCAGGCCGCGATGACCTTCCCGCAACGCGAGATCGATTGTGCTCCACTTCTCGCCTCGGGATGGATCGACATAGGCGGATTTCTTCGTCGGCCAGCGGTCGAGGCGTCGGCGGAAATCGTCCGCCCATTTCAGAATCTTCCCGGTCGTCAAGCGTTGTCCCACGCCTTGGTACGCCGGGGTGTAGTGCCGGTTGAGGAGTTCAGCGAGGGACGAACCGCGGGGCAAGGTGCGCGAGCCCACTCGAAGCGACGCGTCGATTGCCGCCCAGGTCTCGCCGGGGATATCGCGGACGGGCCCGGACTTCTTGGCGGGCAGCTTGCCCGTCAATTCGTGGTGTGCCGCGGCCCAGTCCAGAATCTGACCGCGCTTCAGCGGCAAGCCTTTTCGTTGATATAGCGCCTTTCGATGTTTGGAGAGTATTTTGACCAAGGATGAACGCCCGCGCAGCCCGCGCGTGCCGTTGGCGAGCGCAGCATTGATCGCCGACCACGTCTCTTGCGGATCCTCCTCAAGTCGGCCGGAGTGTCTTGAGGGCCAGTCGCCGCTGCGCCGGTAGTGAGCGTCCGCCCAAGCGAGAATCTGTTTCACGCTCAAGGCCGGGGGGTTTCGCGCGTCCCTCACGCCGCAATGTTTGGCGAGCAGCTTGGTCAAAGAGGAACCGCCGGGAAGGCCGCGATGGCCCAGGGCCAGCGCCAGGGAGATCTTTCTCCAGTGTTCGTTCGGGACCCCGTGCACCGGGCCGGAAAGGGTGTGTGGCCACTGGCCGGTGCGCTGATGGTGTGCCCTGGCCCACCCAATAATCTGGCGCTCGATCAAGGGCGACCCCCATTGTTTGTAAGGCCGGCCGCGATGGATCGCGAGATGCTTTCTCAAGGGTGACCCGCCGGAAAGCCCGCGACGACCCCGCAGCAAGGCATCGTCGAGCTTGCTCCAATTCTCACCGGGCACCCCTAGCACCGGGCCGGAGTCTCTTGATGGCCAGTTGCCGGTGCGCCGATGGTGTGCGTCGGCCCAGGTGAGAATCTGCTTCAGCGTCAAGGTTGGCAGGTGCAGCCGGTGCCGCTTCCCGCAGCGCTTCGCAAGCAGCTTAGCCAGCGACGAACCGCCTGGGAGGCCGCGCATGCCTCGGCCCAGCGCGTCGTCGATCCTGCGCCAGGTCTCTCCGCGCCCGCCGCGCACCTCGCCGGACGCCGCGATTGGCCATTGGCCGCTGCGCTGGTGGTGGGATCTGGCCCACGCCAGAATCTGTTTGGTGGTCAGGCGCGCCCCTCTTGGCTTGGAGAATCGCCGGCCAGGCGTCGTGGGTCGCTTGCGCCGTTGTGACCCGATCGGCACACCGTAGTGCTTGGCGAGCAATCTTGACAACGACGAACCGCCTGCCAAGCCGCGAGAGCCTTTTCTCAGCGACATGTCAACACGTCGCCATGTCTCACCGCGTGCTCCGGGAAGGTGACCGGATTTGAGACCTGGCCAAAAACCCGTGCGTTTTCGGTGCTGCCTGGCCCACGCGAGAATCTGCTCCTCGGTGATGTGCGGTCCCTTGCGCTGGTACGGCTGGTTGCGATGCTTGGCCAAGAATCTGGTCAATCTCCAACCGTGGGGGAGCCGACGGCGACCAAATTGCAAGGCGTGGTCGATCATTGCCCAGTCTTCACCCGGCGCCTCGTGCACCCGGCCGGATGGCGTCGTCGGCCAATCCCCCGTTCGCGCACGGTGCGCGTCCGCCCAGGCGAGGATTTGTTCGATGCTCAAGGGCGGGAGGTCCATCCGGTTGCGCACCCCGCGGTGCTTGGCCAGCAGTTTCGCCAGTGAGGAACCGCCCCGAAGCCCCCGCATTCCCCTTCGCAGCGACGTGTCAAGCATCAGCCAGTTGTCGCCGGAGGCCCCGCGCACACGGCCGGTTTTCTGTCGCGGCCACTGGCCCGTGCGCTCGTAATGCGCGTCAGCCCATTGAAGAACCTGTTTGATGGTCAGGCGCGGCAGCCCCTTGGGATTTCGCTTGCCGCGTTTCTCCGCAAGTAACTGGGCCAAAGAAGAACCCCCCGGAAGTCCCTTGAATCCGCGCCTCAAGCCAGAGTCGATCTGACTCCACGTTGTGCCGCTGCCGCCGAACACAGGACCGGATATACTGCTCGGCCATTTTCCTCTGCGCCGGTGGTGCGCATCGGCCCAGGCTAGAATCTGAGTGATCGTCAATCGAGTTTGCTTCGCGTGCATTGTGTGCGTGTCGAGCTACTCGGAGGGACTGTACGATCGCCCGCCTGAACACGACTGCAAGTCAGCCGCCGTTCAGATGCTCCAGCACGTGATCGACTTCGGCTGGGCTACCCATAAGAACGCTCGTGCGCTGATGCAGTCCCGTTGGTTGGATCTCGAGAATGCGCTGTTTTTCCGCCAACGCTTTTCCGCCGGCCTGCTCGACGATCATTGCCATCGGATTCGCCTCGTACATCAATCGCAGCTTGCCTTGCGGATGCGCCTTTGTCGGCGGATACATGAACACGCCGCCCATGAGCAAGGTCCGATGAATGTCCGCGACCATCGATCCGATGTATCGACCCGAGTAGCCGTTCGCGTGCGCCCAATCCAAATACCGTCGATACCCCTCGGGAAAACTATCAACATACGCCTCGTTGACTGAGTAAATCTTGCCCGATGCGGGCATTCTGAGCTTGGACTTCACCAACACAAATGCGCCGATCGATACATCCAGCACGAACATGTCCACGCCGTGCCCGGTGGTCAACATGCACACCACGCTTGAGCCGTACAGAACGTATCCGGCCGCGACCTGCAATGTACCCGGCTGAAGGATGACATCTTCAGGCGACTCAGCTTTCAGATCAGTGATGCGGAGGATGCTGAAGATCGTGCCCACGCCGACGCTGACATCCAAATTGGATGAACCGTCCAGCGGATCGAAGATGACCGCATAGTGACCGCCCTCAGCACTTGAGCGAAGGATGACGGGCGTATCGCCCTCTTCCGAGGCCAGCACGCCGACGTTGGCCCGGTCACCCAAGCACCGCATGATGATTTCATTGGAGATGACATCGAGTTTTTGTTGCGTATCGCCCGTGATGTTCTGCGTGCCGAGTGAGCCGAGCACATCTTCAATACCGGCACGGCGGACTTTGTTCGCAATCACTTTTCCCGCCAGGGTGATGGCGGAGAGGATCCACGAGAAGTCGCCGGTTGCGCCGGGGTATTCCTGCTCCTCCGCCAGGATGTGGGTCTGCAGCGACGTCAGGTTGTCTTTGGTGAGCCTGGGCTTTGCGGTGTGCGGGTCGGTCATGGCGGGGCTATGATCCGAATCTTGATAGAAAATCCACCTGGCACTTTCGCCCTTGGAGAGACGATTGTAGCGACTACGTTGAAGTCGGCGGTCGCGGTAGCGCCGGTCGTCCTTGGTGCTGATTGCGGTTGATGGAGTGATCCAAGTATGTCACAGCCAGTGATTCTCGCCGCCAAGCGTACCCCGCTTGGCAAGTTCCTTGGGGGCTTGAGTCGAACGCCCTCGCCGCAGCTCGGCGCCTATGCCATCCAGGCTGTGCTCGAAGCCGTGCCGTCGGCCAGGGACCACATCGACGAGGCGATCTTCGGCTGCGTGCTTCAAGCCGGCCTGGGCCAAAACCCCGCTCGCCAAGCCGCCCTTAAGGCTGGACTCCCCGACACCATCAACGCGCAGACGATCAACAAGGTGTGCGGGTCGGGACTTCAATCGGTCATGCTCGCCGCTCAATCGATCAAAGCTGGCGACAACGAGCTCGTGTTGGCCGGCGGCTTCGAGAATATGTCGCTCGCGCCGCACCTGCAGTACGTGCGCACCGGCGTCAAGTTTGGCGACGGCACGATGATCGACCACATGGCTCACGACGGCCTCACCTGCCCCTTTGAAGGTTGGCCTATGGGCAATGCTGCCGATCACACCGCCCAGACGCACGATATCTCCCGCCAAGAGCAGGATCGCTTCGCCGCACAATCACATCACCGTGCCGCTGAAGCGATTGAAAAGTGTCACTTCAAGGCGGAGACGATCGCATTGACCGGTGAGCAGGTGGGGAATCGCAAACAACCGGGACCGGATGGCGGTGTCTCGGCCGATGAAGGCATTCGCCCCGACACCACCGCCGAGAAGCTCGCCAAGCTACGCGCGGTTTTCGCAAAGGACGGCACGGTGACGGCCGGCAACGCTTCGCAAATCTCCGACGGCGCCGCGGCCATCATCGTCGCTTCCCAAGAAAAAGCCGAGCAGATCGGCGCTCAGCCGCTCGCGCGCATCATCGACTACAACACCGTCGGCGTGGCGCCCAAAGATATCTTCGATGCCCCGGCCAAGGGGATTGCAGCACTGCTTGATCGCAACAACCTCAGCGTGGATGATGTCGATCTGTTCGAGCTCAACGAAGCGTTCGCCGCCCAGGCCTTGGCGAACATCAAACAGCTCGGCATCCCGCAGGAGAAGCTCAACATCTGCGGCGGTGCGATCGCACTGGGGCACCCCATCGGCGCATCCGGTGCACGTGTCCTGACCACGCTGCTCCATCAGATGCAGCGCATCGACGCCAAGCGCGGCATCGTGAGCCTGTGTCTGGGTGGTGGGAATGCAGTGTCGATGCTGGTGGAGCGATAGCGTGGACACGCGGTTGGCTCCGATATCGCCCGAGAAATTTGCACGAAGGTCCAATGCGCAACGCGTCATTGAGGTGGATTATCGGTGCGGCAGAAGCCCTTATCGCAGCTCGATGAGCGTTGTCAGAGCCCGATAGTGGCGATGGCGGATTCACTGATTCGCACATATACCCTAACCCGAATTATCCAGACCGCGCCCGCCGGTTCTTGAGTGACGTGCGTCGAACGGAGCTGGGTAACGGAATTTACAATTCGTCTCAATTGGACGTCGCGGCGCGTCGATTCCCTGCCGAGGCGATGCCGTGGTCCGTGCGGGCGGCGCCGTCGTTCATGCAGATTTCTTGCAGCAGTTTTCTTTGGAACAGCGATCCACATCAGTGTTTTGGATCGCCATTACTGTCAATGATTGGAGTTCAGCACATGGCCACGACACGATCGAAATCGTCCAAGCGTCGCCCCTCGGCGAAGCGTCCTTCGGCACGGCGCGCCACTGCCAAGCGCAGTAACGCCAAGCGAAGCACTACCAAGCGTTCCAGTTCGAGACGAATCTCGGCCAAGCGCGCCAGCCCCAAACGAAAGAGCTCAGCTCGTAAGAGCCACAAGAGCAGTTCCAGTTCGAAGATCGCGCATATCAGCGGATTCTTTGCCGGCAACATCACGAGCCCCGGCCAGATTCACTTCGTGCCAGGCGCCAAGTGCAACGGCAACGTCCAAGCCAATAGCATCCAGATTGACGGCACGATCAAGGGCAACATCTTCGCGCGCAATCAAGTGAAGCTTGGCAAGAAGGCTCACGTCAAGGGCAACATCAGCGCGTTCAAGTTCGTCGCTGAAGAAGGCGCGTGCTTTGACGGGCACATCAAGCTCGGTCGCCGTAAGGCCGCCTGATCTGCCTCCGCAATCTCACCTCATTCACGACTTCAGCCGCGTAGCGGAGCGATCTGCCGCGGCTTTCTTTCTGCGCGCTCACCACTGGGCCAGGTCATTCCGCAAATGACCGAAACCGAATTGGAATCTTTGCTCGAGTTGTTCAATATCACGAGCTATTCGATGAGCGTTCTCCAAGGTGCGTTGCAGTTTGATACCGGCGCTGGCTTCGAGACTCCCGTACTTGCGGATCTTGAGGTTCCGCCTGGTCTGACGAGAGAGCCTGCCCCTTGCCTGTTCCTCTCGGAACCAGGCTTCAGTGCAGTTCGCGTCGAGTCCTGAAAGCAGCCAGGCTTCGATTGCGGGAGTTGCGATTCCAACCGCAACCTTCAGCTGCGGTTGGCCCGATCGAGCCGGCAAGGTTTCGATCAACGACCTTGCTAAGCGCCGGATCTCACATAGGCGGCAGTCTTCTGGCACCTCGTCTAGCTGATCATGCGATGCAATATGCGGCGGCGTACTATCGGAGTCGCCCACAAAAACAAAGCCGTCTGCTCCGGAGTAATGCAAATCGAGGATGATTGGACGGACTAGCTTTTTTGCCTGGGACCAACCGCCGCGCTTCCAATAGTCCTTGAAGAGATCCACCGGGTGTCCGAGGACGCTCTCGACGAGAATCTTGTAGGCGGCTTCGTCAACCTTCGATTCGCTGAGAATCCCAATCTTCATGCGTCTGACGGCACTCCCCCAAGAACGCCGCTGTACCACAGATCACCCAACGGCGATTCTTCGAGCAGCCCGTCAAGATCGTCGCGATCGACCAGCCTGGAAAATGTCGCTTCGTTACCCTTCTTTTCGGCGACGACGATCTGTTCCGGATGATCTCTGAAGAGGTCGAGGAAGTATGGTGAGTGCGTTGTGGCGACCACTTGCACCGGCTCGCGGTCTTCACCTGATTCTTCCGGGAAGGACAGCCGATAGAGCGCATCTTTGACATCGCGCAAGAGTCTTGGGTGAAGTCCGCGGTCGGGTTCTTCAAGAAGAACCAGCGATGGTGGCTGCGGTAAGTAGGCTAGTGTCAATAACGCAAGCGCAATTAGAGTGCCTTGGGATAGATCCTCCGCGGCAATCTTGTGTCCACCCTTTCTAGTACGGAGAGCTACACAGCGATCCCCCTCGGTAGGGGTGTCAAAGAGAATACGGTCAAACTCAGGTAGCCAATTTGCGACAGCCTCATTTATGCGCTCGAAGCGTTCTGGATAATTGTCTCGTAATCGATCAAGAACTACTGCAAGATGCGCCCCGGATTCAGCCATTTCGACTTTG
>JADFNO010000098.1 GCA_022563315.1 Planctomycetota bacterium
CCGTTCGGCCGCTGCGGCCAGGCCCCGGGGCGGTTCGGGGACATGTATTGCGGAACGCCGGGCGTGGACGCGCTCGGCCTGATCTAAGGAGGAGAATAACCATGCGATTCGCGATGATGATGACGATCGGCGTACTGGCGGGTAGCGCTCACACCCAACCGTCCACGGCCGGTCCTGGCGAGCCCGGCCGGGTGCTAGCACCCCAGAAGATCAGCAACACCGCCGCGGCCTCCGCCGACCTCGGCGATCAGCTCTTTAAGCTCCTGCCCAACGACGGCGCGGCGGACGACCGGTTCGGCTGGTCCGTCGCGATCAGCGGCGCCACCGCCATCGTCGGGGCCTATGTCGATGACGACAACGGCAACCAATCCGGCTCCGCCTACCTCTTTAACACCACCACCGGCCTGCAGTTCTTCAAGTACCTGCCCAACGACGGCGCGGCGGGCGACCAGTTCGGCTTCTCCGTCGCAATCAGCGGCGCCATCGCCATCGTTGGGGCCTACCGGGATGACGACAACGGCAGCAACTCCGGCTCTGCCTACCTCTTCGACTCCGACATCACCGCCGGGGGTGGGCAGATGGCCAAGCTCCTTCCCAACGACGGCGCGGCGAACGACTGGTTCGGCTGGTCCGTCGCGATCGACGGCGCCACCGCCACCGTTGGGGCCTACGGGGACGACGACAACGGCATCTTCTCCGGCTCCGTCTACCTTTTCGACATCTCCGACCCAGCGAACCCCACGCAGCTCTTCAAGCTTCTTCCGGACGACGGCGCACAGGGCGACGAGTTCGGCTTCTCCGTCGCGATCAGCGGCGCCATCGTTCTCGTCGGGGCACCGTTCGACAACGACAATGGCGACTTCTCCGGCTCCGCCTACCTCTTCGACGGCACCACGGGCCGGCAGATCGCCAGGCTCCTGCCCAACGACGGTGCGGCAGGCGATCTATTCGGCCGCTCCGTCGCGATCAGCGGAACCACCGCCATCGTTGGGGCCGTCGGCGACGACGACAACGGGAGCAATTCCGGCTCCGCCTACCTCTTCGACGCCACCACGGGCCGGCAGATCGCCAAGCTCCTGCCCAACGACGGTGCGTCGGGCGATCGGTTCGGCTGGTCCGTCGCGATCAGCGGCTCCACCGCCATCGTCGGGGCCAAGGGGGACGACGACAACGGCTCCAACTCCGGCTCCGCCTACCTGTTTGACACCACCACGGGCCGGCAGATCGCCAAGCTCCTGGCCAACGACGGTTCGGCGGAGGACACCTTCGGCCAGTCCGTCGCGATCAGCGGCGCCACCGCCATCGTCGGGGCCTATGTCGATGACGACAACGGCACCGACTCCGGCTCGGCCTACCTCTTTGATGCTGGCGCCCCCGGAACGTGCCCGTGGGATGTCAATGGTGATGGCGTCGTTAACCACCACGATATCCTTGAGGTCGTTCACAACATGGGACCGTGCGATGACCCCGACAACTGCCCGTGGGATGTCAACGGCGACGGTATTGTCAACGGCAGGGACGTGGCAGCGGTGGCGACCCACTTCGGACGCTGCCCCTAAAGAAGGCATCGAGGCATCAAGGCATCAAGGCATCAAGGGGGAAGAAGAAGGCATTAGGCATTAGGCATTTGGCATTAGGCGAGACATTGAGGGCCGTGTTTCGCCGGCGGGCTTGACCCGCTGGGGGTGATTGGGGTGACGCGCCGTTTCGCCGATGGCATCGGGCAGTCAAGATGCCCACGGATTGAAATCCGTGGGCTTTGGTCTGGTGGTATTGCGTCGCGCTGTGATTCACCTGGTCACTGAAGTGACCGGGCCTCGGCGATTGGGCGACAGCGTGATGACCTACGCGTTGGACTCGGTTGAGATAGGCTTGGATCGACCGGCATTGAGCATGGCGACCGCCTGGTCCGGATGCAGCGTTCCTTCGGCGACGTAGGCGGCCAATTCGCGTCGGGTCCGCTCCTGGCCTCGTGCAACCAGCACCTTGGACACTGCACAACTGATGGCGCTGACCGTCCACACCCCGCACCCGAAAATGATCGCAGCCAGGGGAATGCTGAAGGGACTGCGTATTACGTCGTGAATGATCTCACCCAAATCGGCTAGAAGGAGCATATCGAGGTCTCCTATTGCGGACGTGAGGCGGCGCGGCGATTCCTAGGCATTATAGATATTCGGCACCGGCTTGGCTGGATTTTATCGCGAAGGCGCTGCGGTGGGCCCCCGAATCGCACGGGAAAAAGTGCAAAGTGGCCTACACCTGAACGTCGCGATTGGGCGCGCAGCACCCCATCTTGCTGCCGGCGTTGAGCATGGCGACCGCGTCGTCCGGGCTGATCGTTCCCTCAGCGACATACGCGGCGACCTCACGGCGAGTTTGCTCGCGGTGACGAGAGACGGTGGCTCGCGTGCAGGCGGTGGCGATGATGGCGACCATACCCGTCGCGCAGCCGAGCACGATGACCACCAGCGGTATGACCATGCCGCCGTCGACAAGTCGGGCGAATTCAGATTGGGCCAGGTAGCACATGGGAACTCCTTCGCGTCGCGGACCCGACTGATGAGACCCCATCGGGTTAGCACCTTGTTGGGAAGGCGATGGTGTTGATTTTGGGGGAGCGGCCCGATGGGAGCGCGGCCCACTGAAGTGGGCGGCGCCGGGATTTTTAGACTGAAGTGGGCGGCGCCGGGATTTTTAGACTGAAGTGGGCGGCGCCGGGATTCTCAGGCGGTGCCGGCGGGAACCGGCGACTCGGCGTGTCGTGCGGCGGCTCGGGTGGGTTTGACCGGTCGGCTGACCTCGAGTCGGCGGCGAGCCTGTTCCTGTTCGAAAAAGCCTTCGCCGAAGCGGATGAGGCGCATGCTGTTGACGATGACGAAGGCATAGCCGGCGGCATACAGCCACGGTGCGAGCCAGATGTTCAGGGTTCCGGTGGCCGCCAGCACCAGGCCGATCACGGCCAGGGCGATCGAGCCGCCGATGTTCAATGCGATCACCGCGCGGTTCTTCCGGGCCAATTCCAGGAGGAAGGGCACGTTGCGTAGATCGTCGTTCATCAACGCGACACCGGCCGAGTTGGTGGCGATGTCCGAGCCGGACAGTCCCATGGCGACGCCGACGTCGGCGGTGGCGAGCATGGGACCGTCGTTGATCCCGTCGCCCACGACAAGGACGCGATGGCCCTTGCGGACAAGGTACTTCAGCTCCTCGTGTTTTTCTTCGGGCAGGCACTCAGCTTCGATGGAGTCGACGCCGACGGCCTGGCCGACCCGTTTGGCGACGGCCAGCCGGTCGCCGGTGAAGATGCCGATGTGTCGCACGCCGAGCTGTCGCATCTTTTGGACGACGTCCGCGGCGTCGCGTCGTAGTTTGTCCTCAAGTCCGACCGCGCCGAGATAGCGGCCGTTGCGCATCACGTGGACGCCGGACATGCCTTCGATCTTCGACTCCACAGCTTGGACGTCGTCGCTGATGGCGGGTTCCGTTTCGAGGAGCCAATCGGCCCGTCCGACACGGATCTCGCCGTCGTCGGTCGTCGCGACCACGCCTTGGCCGCGGGCCTCCTCGAAGCTCCCCACGGGGTTGGGGACGATGCGGGCCTGTTTGGCGGTCTCGATGATTGATCTGGCCAGGGGATGGTTGGAGTGTTGCTCACCGTCAGCGGCAGCCTGGAGTAGAACCGCGCCGTCCACGCCCTCGGCCGGGGCGAGTCGGCTGACGGCGAACTTGCCGGTGGTCAGCGTCCCGGTCTTGTCCAGGATCACGGTGTCAATGTCGGCCGCGGCTTCCAGCGTTTGGGTGTGCTTGATCATGATTCCCAGGCGGGCGGCGGTGGCGAATGCGGCGACCATGGCGCTGGGATAGGAGATCAGCAGCGCTCCGGGGCAGGTGACGACGAGGGTGACAATTGCCCGCTGGGCCGCCTGGTCGCGCACGGCTGGATCACCCTTGGCGGTAAAGAACCACACGAGTCCGGCCACCATCAGCACGACCGGCACGTAGTACGACGCAAGCTGCTCGACGAGCTCTTGACGCTCGGTCTTGGCGGACTCGGCCTCGCGGATCAGTTGTTCGACTTTTCCGATGGTTGTGTCGCCGGCCACCGCCGTGACTTGAAGGTCAATCTGGCTGGTGAGGTTGGTGGTGCCGGCGTAGACGTCCGTTCCGATGACGGCGACGGCGGGGACGGCTTCGCCGGTCAGCGACGCCTGATTGATGTCACTGGCGCCGTGCGTGATTCGGCCGTCAACGGGAAGGTTCTCGCCGGGGCGGACGCGCACGGTCTGTCCGACCCTGACCTCGCTCAGGGGCACTTCGCGCTCCTGTCCGTCCTGAACGATGCGCGCGACATCCGGGGTGAGTTCGATCAGCTCGCGAATGGCCCGTTGAGCGCCTAAGGCGGTTCGGCTGAGGATGAGGTTCGCGGTCCACAGGAATAGGGCCAGGAATCCGGCCGCGAGGTAGGCGGCGGTGGCGATCGCTCCGCCGACGGCCAGGCAGGCCAGGGAATCGCTGGAGGGCCGGCCCCGGCTGATCTCGCGCCAAGCCCCGAAGAGCAGGGGAATGGTCAGGATTGCAGCGCCCAGGGCGGCGGGGATTTGGGCCACCTGCTCGTGGTGCCCCATCCACTTCGCGACCAATGAGACAAGCAAAAGGACACCGCCGGCAAGGGCGATGAACAATCGGCGCTCCAGTTGCTGGGCCCCAAAAGCGTCGCCGTCTCGGGCAACGTCCTGATCCTGTACACCAGCGACGGTCAATTCGGACATGGAGGTCTCCAGCTCAAGGCCTGACGAGGAAATGAGGTCGCGCATCGGGCCCACACCCGACACGAATGCTCGTGTGCCGGGGAAAGCGTACCTGGTACGGCGGTCGCGTGGGGCCGGTTCACCGCCGCGGCCGAAGATTCCGTGACGGTTGCCTGGGCTGGCCGACCGGGCTTCAATGGCCGGGACCTATAGGGGACGGCGGGCCTGTCGATCCGCCCAGGCGGACACTGATGCCATTGACCCCACTCACTGCGATCGTTGGCGACGGTCAAATGGGACTGGTTCTGGCCGACGCCCTCGCCCAGCGCGGGGCGCCGGTTCGGCTGTGGGGTCGATCGGAGGGGCGGGTTCGCGAATTGGCCCGGACCCGTCGGTCGCCCCAACGGCTGGCGGATTTCGTGCTGCCCGACGCCGTCGAGGTCACCGCGGACGACGAGGCGCTTCTGAAGGGCGTCGACCTCGTGGTGAACGCGATCCCGACGCAGCACATTCGCTCGATCTGGCAGCGGCTCGCCCCGCACTTGCCCCCGGGTATCCCCGTGGTCAGCGTCTCCAAGGGGATCGAGAACACCACGCTGCTGCGCCCGACGCAAGTCGTGGCCGAAGCGATCGGTGATGATCCGGACCATCCGGCTCGGCCGATGTGTGCGTTGTTCGGGCCGACCATCGCCGCCGAACTCGCCAACCACCAGCCGGCCACGATGGTCGCGGCGGCGCATGACGAAAGCGTCGCCCGCCTGGTTCAGGACACGTTCAATGTCGAGTGGCTGCGCGTGTATCGGCACGACGATCTGATCGGCGTCGAGCTGGCCGGGGCCACCAAGAATGTCATCGCGCTGGCGGCAGGCATGATCGACGGCATGAGCATCGGGTACAACGCCAAGTCGGCGTTATTGTCCAGAGGTCTGGCGGAGATCGCCCGGCTCGGGGTGGCGATGGGCGCGCGGGTGGACACATTCTTCGGCATCGCCGGCGTCGGTGATCTCGCCACCACCTGCTTCTGCCCGCAGGGGCGCAACCGAACGTGCGGCGAACGATTGGGGCGGGGCGAATCGCTGGACACGATCCTCAGTTCCTCGGTCTTCGTGGTGGAGGGTGTGCCTACGACGCGGTCGGTGGTCGAGCTGGCGGCCTCACACTCGGTCGAGATGCCGATCACCGCCGCCGTGCATGCGATTCTCTTTGAGGGCCTTGCCCCGGCCGACGCGATCTCGTCGCTGATGCGCCGTGAACCGAAGGCGGAGTGGATCGGCTAGAGTCTGTCTGATGGATGGTGGCACGGGCATCTTGCCCGTGTGTAAGAGTGAAACGGACGGGCTGGAAGCCCGTCCCACCAAGCAATGCGAGCAACCTGTTGATCCGTCAGAGAGAACCTAATGCGGGGCCGCACTCGGTGTGCCGACTTGTGCCGACGGCGGCGGGGCGTTGACATCCTCGGCCTGACCCGATGCTGCGGACGGCGCGGTCGACGGTTCGACGTCGTCCGTGGCCCAGATCAACTGCTCCACTTTCGCCATTGCGCCTTGCGGCAAAACGCTCCAGGTCAGCTTGATCGCCCCGGCCACGGCGATCACCGCGATCAGCGCCACCGGCACCAGTTCCATCTTGTCGCTCAGATGTTGTCGGAAGAACGCGATCAGCGCCGTCTGGAACCGCCAGATCGCGGCGCCCACGAATACCAGGAACAGCGCCACCGAATATGAGGAATCGATGGCGATAAGTCCTTGCCCGTCGTTCCACGATGCACTGAGCACCACGCAAGCGACCGTGACGCTGATTGCCAGAACAGCGCCCACATAATCACGTCGGGCGCGACAGATCTTGTAGAAGCTGAACAGGCCGCTTCCGCCCATGATGAAGGCAATCGGCGGCGCGAGCGCAAACCAATTCGTCGGCTCGAACCATTTCCAGCCGAGCCGGGCGAAGTTCAGGCCGAAGACGAGCGCCGCGGCCAGTCCGAGGTAGTAGCCGACCCGGCCGATCAGCCGAGGGCGATCCTCGAACGACGCGAGCAATGCGAAGAGCATGAGAATGGCTGCACTTTGCACGCCGTCGAAAAGGGACTCGCCGGATATGGTGCCAAGGACAGACATCGTCAGCCCGCCAAAGCCCATCGTCAGTGCCGAGCCGATCAGCATCCGGTGCGGGACCACGGTCGGCCGGGATGGGTTCTGGGCTACGAAATCGGTCGAACGATCAGCGTGATCGGCGTCCAGCGGTGTCCGGATCGCGGTCATGGCAAGGCCTCCGGTGCAAGCGGTCAGCAAGTTTCGTCGGCCCCATTTCGTGCAAGTTTCTAACGGCGGGCTGGATTCGCCGTCCGACGACGATCTCTGGGCAGTCTGTGCGCTCTGGGCAAGCCGATCGCCGGCCAAGCGGCCTGGGTGGCCGAGATTCCCGGGCCATCACGTTGGTCGCGGGCGCCGGATCAGCCCAGCACGAGCGGGCTCACCCGGATGTCATTCTTCCTGGAACCCCGACTTGACGAGCTTGATGAGAACTTTGACGGCCTTGTCCGCGCCGGGGCCGGTGGCAGTGATTTCGAGCTCAGTGCCCTGGGTTGCCGCGAGCATCATCATCTGCATGATCGACTTGCCGTCCACAACATCATCCTGATCGCAGCGGCGCACGGTGACGCGGGGCTCCAGCTTCGACGCCGTTTCGACGAATATCATCGCCGGCCTGGCGTGAAGGCCGAGCTTGTTCGGGATGCTGACGATAGCAGAGGCGGACTTGGACACCGATGGACATTCACATTCAAGTAAAGGACAGATGACAGCAACAGGCGAAGCCTAGCACATCGGGCCGGGCTTTGCCTTTCATCCGGCGCGCGTGCGCCGCCTGTTCAGCGCACGGGAGTCTTGGCGTCGGCTTCCTCTAACAGGGTTACGACATCGGCGGTGGTCGTGGCCTGGCGGAGAAACCGGCGGAACGTCTCTTGGCTGAGATTCCCGAAGATCGCCTCCATCGCGTCCAGATGATCCTCAGGTTGATCCTCCGGACTCAGCAGGAGGAAGATCGAATAGACCGGCTGTTGATCGAGCGCATTGAACTCGACGCCGTTGGGACTGATACCGATGGCGATGGCCATCTTGTTGATGGCGGAATGTTTGACGTGGGGGACGGCGACGCCGTGCCCGAATCCGGTCGAGCCGCGCTTCTCGCGCTTGATGACCGCTTTGACGAACTCGTCGCGAAGCTCGGGACTCAGGGCCCCGGTCGTGACGAGGGCGTCGATGATCTCGGTAATTGCGGTGTCTCGCCCAGTCGCTTTGAGCGTGGGGATGATGGCGTCTTTGACGACGATGTCGAGCAGTTTCATGCCTCGTTCCCGCCGATTGGCGTGTGGTGTTTGTTGTCGCGCAGCTTGCTCTTGTGATCCTTGAGCTGTCGGATTGAGCGATCGACGCCGAGGTCGATACAGGCGTACAGATCCTCGTGGGTGCTGGTGGCGACGAAAGGGTTATGACGTTCCACGTCGGTGATGATCTCAACAGTGTACCCGTTTTTGGCCTTGTCGATGACAATTTCCACCTGCTGGACGCGATTGAAGTAACGGGGGAACTTCTGCACCTTGCGGAAGGCGTAGTCCTCGATGGCCGCGGTCAGTTCCAGGTGTTTGCCGCTGATCTTGATTTCCATATATAAAGCTCCAGGTCGATGGCGGGCGGGCCGGCCTTATCCGGCGCTGCGCCGGCTGGGTATATCGTCTTGGGCGGCTTGCGGCTCAGAGGGCGAGCCGGCTTTGGCGTCGTCGTCATCGGCTCCGGGCAGGCTCTCGGTCCCCTCGGACGAGGGCTGGGTCGTCCTCTGGATCGTCTCATGGGGAGGGATGAGCACGCCGCCGCTTATCGTGAATCGCATCGCCTCCTCCACGGAGATGGGCAAATCGATCGTGTCGCCGCGAGGGACGGTGATGGTGTAGCCCGTCGCCGGGACCGGCGAGCTGGGGATGAAAACGGTGACCGCATCACCCGATTCGGTCGCGATTGATCGCATCGTGTTGCCCGTGAGAAGGCCGATCGCCCAGAGCCCCTTGCGCGGATACTGTATCAACACCACCCGACTGAATTGCATCTTCTGATCATCGCTGAACAGAAAATCCACCACCTGCTTGACGTGTGGGTAAACGTGTTTGAACACGGGCAACGTCGTGATGACGCCTTCGATCTTTCGGTAGATTCGTCGGCCTAAAAAGCCGCCCAGGAGTCTCCCCGCAAAGTACACCGCGACAATCGCGACCACGATCCCGATCATGCGCATGTACCAGCGGGCTTCCCACCAACTGTAAATCTTGCCCGAACGCAGCGCCGCGATGATTGCCGCATCTTGCGAGGTGTCGGTATCAGGGATTCCCAGCGCCAATCGCTCGGCGCTGATCTCCTCGGGCGTCGGTTTGAACGCGCTGACCTCGGCCAGCGGCTCCCAAACCTTCGCGGCATTGTTCAGACTGAGGCGAATCCAGCCGTTGACGGGATCGGCGATGTTGTTGTCGACGAACTGGTACGCCTTGACCATAATCCACAGCGTGAGCACGGACGGCAGGAGGATCACCAGCCCGCGAACAAAAAACCGCTTGAAATCAGAGGAGAAGGTGCGTGCCGGAGTTTGAGTCGTCGTCATGGATCGTGTTTCGTTCAGGCACGGACGCGCCGTCGAACGACGATCACGTCAGTGTCATACTGTACGTCCGGGGCCGCAAACCATCAAACGGCGAGGCCTGGGTTGTTCCAGCGGGGTTCTCGGTCACCAGCGCAACGGCCGGAGCGTCACCACAACCGTGAGGTAGGCTCCGGCGCGGCGTGCCCGGACCCGAACGCGGTCCCCAACCTGTTTTGATCCGATAATCGCCTGTAATTCCGCCAAAGAGCGTGCCGGCTCGCCGTCGATCGAGACGATGACGTCGCCCACGCGGAGTTGGCTTCGCCGTGCCGCGGACCCCGGCAGCATGCTGTCGATCACCACCCCGTCATTGCTGCCGTTCGGTCGGCTCTGGATGCCGAGCGAGGCGTCACCGGGATTGATGGTCGTGTCGATCTTCGGCCGAGTCGTCAACCATTGCCGCCAGGCGCGTTCGATCTCGTCAAGCGGCATGTCGAAACACAGCTCAAAGGCTTTGCCGCCGGTCGCGTCCTCGCGGAAATTGGCCACGAAGTATTCGTACCACTGCGTGAGCTTTCCCTGATCCGCGACGAACTCGAAGATCGACCGAACCTGGGGATACAGTTGACCGGCCCTGGCCATGAACCGATCGTCGGTAATGACGAACAGGTTCTTCCACTTCATCAGTCGACCGCTCCGGGCGCGGCTCTTGACGACGTTGTGCCGTTCGTTGGGGTGAAATTCGATCGTGCCGTCGTCGTGCAGCGTGTAATCCTCGTACAGCGACGCGAGCCCTTCCTGTATCCACAATGGGTGTCGCTGGCGGAGTTGATCCATATGCACGTAGTGCAGGGCATGGACGAACTCGTGCCGCAGCGCCCCGCCGATGTCGCGCGCGATCAGTCGGCGACGAGCGTGTTCGTAGATGCCCCCGATGTTGTCCGCGCTGAAGATGCGGTCGCCGTCGCGGGGGGTCGGCACGGCGATGAGCAGATACGAGCGCGGCTCGACATCAAAAAGCGCGCTCTGAAGGTGGTCCGCTTCTCTTTGGAGCATCTGCCGCATCTCGTGATGGGAGACCGGGTCCAGCGCGGTGGCGTAGGCGATGCGCCGTTGCTCATCGCGTTCGTACCGATAGTGCTCCGTGCCATATGTTGCTTTCCATAGGTCCAGAGCGTTGTCAGCCCTTCGAGCGGCGCGGCGCTGAAGCCGCTGAATCACCACCTGGTACTTGGGGTGCTCGCGAATGGCCTCCAGATCGGGGTCGCCGACGATCTGGTCAAGGTCGCGGAAACCAGCCCGGACAGCCCGAATGAGATACGACGCGCTGCGGTCCGGCTCGCCCTTGAGGCTGTACGCACAGGCCGCGTTGTACAACATGACCGGGTGGTGGGGGTGGTCGGCGAGATACTGCTCGATCAGTTGAATCGCCGTGTCGTAATCGCCGTCACGAAAAGTGTTGAAGATCCGCCGTTCGAGCGTGACCGAAGGAACGAAGTCTTGACCGCTGGCGTGTGTCGCCGTGAGCACGGCCAGTATGACGGCGAGATTCTGGAACCAGCGCGTTCGCATCGCCCGATAGTTTAGCGCGCTTCGGTCGCCTTGGGGCGATCCGGTGCTTGAGGCTTCACAGACTTCTTGACCATCGCCTGGGTGACGATCGTCGGTTGCCGGTCGAGCCACTGACGCCATTGACGCTCGATCTCGTCGATCGGCATCTCGAAAGTGAGTTTCAGCGCCGCGAGGCCGGAGGTGTCGGCATCAAACGCATTAATGTAGTTGTGATACCACGACTCGAGCCGGCCGCGCTCGGCCATGAACCGAAAGAGTGATCGAAGCTGGGGGTAGGCGCGGGCGGCCTCTGCGCGCAGGTTCTGTTTCGACAGGGCAAAGACTTGCGACCAACGCATCAGTCGCCCGGTGCGGGCCAGGCGCTTGGTGAGGTTGTGGCGATCATTTGGCGGGAAAACGACGGAGCCGTTGTCGATCAGCTCGTAGTCCTCAAAAAGCGCGGCCAGGCCTTCCTGGATCCACAGCGCGTGCTCCTGTCCGAGTTGGTCCATGTGACGGTGGTGCAGCACGTGGACGAACTCGTGGCGAAGCGACCGATCGGTGTCAACGGTGATCAGCTCACGTCGGTAGTGTCGGTACACGCCCGGAGCATGAGGATTGCGCAGGTGGTCTGCGGCGTCCTGAGCATTGAGCAGCGCGATGAGGACGTAATGCTGCGGCGGATCGCCGAACAACATTCGCCCGAGAAGCTCGGCCTGATCGTGCAAGGATCGGCGTAGGGTCTGCTGCTCAGCGTCATCCAAGGCGGTGACGTAATTGATGCGCAAGCGTTCGTCGGACTCGATCCGATAGGCGGATGAAGCGGTGCGCTCACGCCACGTTTCGACCTGGCGTTTAGCGAGCAGCGGATCGGCGGCATCGCGGGCGTGAAGGATCGCCTGGTAGATCGGATGATCGTGCAACGGCCGAAGGTCCGGATCGCGCCGCATGTGGCTGAAATCGCCGAACCCGGCTTTGACGGCATCGATGAGCAGCGATGCGCCGCGCTCCGGTTCATGCAGTCGACACTGCACGCAGGCAGCGTTGTAGAGCATGACCGCGTCGTGGGGACGGTCCTGGAGATGTTGTGAAATAAGCTCGGCCGCGCGGGCGTCGTCATGGTCGGCGAGCCGACGGTAAATCTCCTCCTCCAACGCCGTGCCGCCGGCGCCGACCGCAGCCGCACACAAAAGTGCAGCGACCGCAACTGCCGCAGCGCGGCCGAGCCATCGCGCCCCGTTCTCCATCTTTCTTCGCCTCCTCCTCGCGCCGTCCGGCAATCACGAACGATTGCCATATCGAATCTAGCCCGGTTTGGACGGGATGCAAGCGCGAATTTCAAACCGGCAAAATATGGACCCGGTCGTCATTCACGCTCAGGCGATTGGACCCGAAAAGTCGGATCGCTTCGGGGTAGGCGATGCACTCCTGCACGAAAACGCGCGCAGCAAGCGAGTCGGGATCGTCGTTGGGTAGCACCGGGCAGGTGCGCTGCAAGATAATGGGCCCGTGGTCGTACTCCGCGTCCACGAAATGAACGGTGCATCCGGAGAAGCGACCCCCGGAATCGAGAACCGCCTGATGAACGACCTGCCCGTGCATTCCCTCGCCGCCGAAGTCCGGCAGCAAGGCGGGGTGGATGTTCATAACCCGCCCGATGAACGGCTCATCCACTCTGAACCAGCGCAGGTAGCCGCACAGGCATACGAGCTCGATACGCTTCTCTATCAGCGCAGCCGAGATGGAATCGTGCATGTCATCTTCGCCGGCGAAATCACGTTGGCGAACGACTCGCACATCGAGCCCACGGCCTTGTGCCAATTCGACTCCGGCGATTTCACCGCGCGATGCGATCACCAATTCGACCGTCGCGTTCAGTTCACCACTGTCTATTTGATCGAGGATGTTCGTCAGCGTCCGCCCGCCGCCGCTGATCATGGCTGCGATGCGAAGCGGATCGCTCATGCCTCTGTCATATCCCCAGCTTCGATGCCGGCGGTCGGAGGTGAGGCGAAGGGGATGGGCCGGCATTCTTGATTGACTGCGACCATCGTGAGCCGGGCTTCGGTGACGTGCACCGTCTCGCCGGAGGAGAGTCGATCAGCCTCGACGTGGATACGGATCTTGATCGAGCTTGTGCCGGTGTGTTCCGTGGAGGTGTAGAAGCTCACCGCATCGCCGATGAAGACCGGCGCGCGGAAATCGACCTTTTCGATCGAGACGGTGACCCACCGGTGCAGGCCGAGCTTGCGGGCCTCGATGAATCCCGCCTGGTCGAGATACGAGAGGATCACCCCGCCGAAGATCGTGCCGTAGACGTTCGCGTCCCGCGGCATCATCACGACCCGCAGCGCCGGCGGTTGCTTGGTGGCATCACTCATACGGCCCATCATCTGCGAGCAGAGCGATTTCGACAAGCTGACCTGGCGGCGTTGGTCGTCGTTTGCCGTGAGACGAGGCTGAGGGCGGCAAAACGGCCCGGGGTCACCAGTGCTCGATCATCGTCGTGGTGTCATCTAAAGCTGCTGGCGTTCTCTTGATCTAGCGATCAGCCGCTGGCGAATCCGCAGTCGCTGGAGCACTTTG
>JADFNO010000099.1 GCA_022563315.1 Planctomycetota bacterium
CGAGGCGATCAGCGTGATCACGGACGACCTGTTGCCAACGGCGAAGTACCGTTACCCGCTCATCAAACGATGCGCCCGACCACTCGGGCAGCGCCTGCCGCGCTGCGTGAACAGCGTCATCAGCGTGTTGGGGCGCCGCCTGCCCTTGCCAGATGACGTGCTGCGGCTCGGCCGGGTTCGTCGAAACGATCGAATCGCCTGCGATTGGCAGGAAACGGCCGCCGACATAATCACTGGGTGGATGAGCGAGGGCATCGGTCACCGCACGGCCTCGGGCGAACTGCTTGAGGCTGCGCGTTCGTCGGCCGATTTATTGTCAGGCGTCTTCGGTTTGGATGAAGGCAACGGCGTCAATCCGATCGAATCGCCGGGCTTGGCGCCCAACAGGTCGGCGACCTCCGCTGGAATCGACACGCCGTCGTCCGACTCGTCGAACCCACATCGCATCGCGCGGAAGCCGGCAGCGCCATGTGTACTGACAAAGCCAACGCTGGAGAATTTCGTCCCTGTCCCTTTGAGCGTGACGGATTTGGTCGTATTGACCAGGGAGATGTCATCGACGTTCGCCTCAAGGTATGGTCCGGCGTCGAACGGATCGATGCGCCCCTCATACGAAAACCCGATCCGTTCAAGAAGTCGTTTCGCCGGTTCCGTTTCGCTGCCGACTCGGCCAACAAGGTTGCGCGCCTCCGGCGGCAAGAGCGACAGATAAATCTCGCCCCTGGGAAACAACGACGTGATGAACTCCTTTGAGCGCTGACAGAACCGGTCGGCCTCGGTGAAGCTGAGGTTGATAAACCGGCGCCCCAAATATTCCCACAAGAGATTTTGACTATCCGGTGTAAGCGGACCCATCATCTCAGCGAGGATGCGATCGGCGAACCACCGGCGGTTCAGTCCAATGAAATGGAATCGGACCAGGCTCAACTGCATACCGAGCTTGTCTTTGTGGCCGCGGTATGACGGCCCGAGAATCAAGCCGCCGATCTCCGACGGCCCGGTTTCGTCTGTTCCGAATTCGAGGGTGGTGTGCACCTGACCGGTCTGAAGATCGTCGCTGTAGTGCTCGCGTCTCCTGACTTGGAAGAAGGTATGGGGATGACCCGGCCAACTGACCGTGGCCACGATCGACGCGGTCCCGACGACGTTGCCGGTCTCGGTGTCCTGAATCACGAACACGAACTCGCGTTCACGCTCATTGGCGGCGTCGCCGGCAAAGCTCCGGCGTGATCTGACGATCTTGGTGCGAATGATGTCCGGATCGGCGGGCAGATTGATAAAATGCACCATCTTCGCCAGCTTCAGTAGCGTGGATGCGTCGTCAACCGTCACTTGGCGAATGAGAAACATGGGTGGAGGAGGAGTTAGGGGTCAGGGGTTAGGAGTTGGAAGAGGCGGCTTTGGCGAATGAGGATTCTACGATCTTGAACACGTCGTCGAACTGTTGCGGCTCCATCACGCCGACGGGGGGGAGGAACCGGATGTGGTACGGCCCGTGGCCGCAATAGAACGCGATCACGCCTTCGTCGAACATGATGCGCAGCGCGTTGGTGATCTTGGCCTTCTCGCCGCCGAAGGGGGTGAAGCGCATCATCCCGCCCACGCCGCCGTACAACCCGTTTGCCTGCGGAACCGGTGGGAACCACTCCGGATGCCGGGTGACGAGCGCCTCGGCGTGTTCACAAAACGCACGATGCAACTCTGCGATCTTCCCGTTGGGGCCGTAGTACCCGCCGTCGCGCAAACGCTCGAGCGATCGGCGACCGACTTGCAAACCGACCGCCGAGCCAACGAACGTCCCACTGAGCAGGCCTGCTTTGGGGTTGTATTCTTCGGTATATACGCACGCGCACACCTGACTCATCTTCCCGAGCGTGACCACATCGACAAATCGGCCGAGGTCGAGCTGAGCGAAGTGGAACATCTCGTTGGTGCGACCAAAGGTCTGAATCTCGTCGATCCACACTGCGATGTTGTTGGCTTTGCACGCCTCCATCAACGGGACGAAGAACTCGGGGGGCGCGATGTTGAACCCGCCCTCGCCTTGCACGAGCTCCATCACGAAGCACGAATGCTGACTGGGATACCGTTTGATGTACTGCTCTAGTTGGTGCAGGGCGTACTCGGTCGAGCGATCCCCCTGCTCCGGATCATAAAACGGCATGTAGTCGACCTGTACATTCAGTGGAACGCCGACTCGGTTCGCGGCTGAGTCGCCGATCTGCGACATCGTCGTGGATCGACCCATGAAATTATTCGCGAAGGCGAGCACGCGCGGTGCGCCATTGGCCTTTTGCGTACAAACTTTCAACGCCGATTCATTGGCCATCGTGCCGGAATTGGTAAGGAAGCAATACTTCAGGTCAGATGCACGGCTTGCCTCAGTGACGATCAACTCCGCGAAGTCGATCACTTCAGCATTGAACTGGAGGTTGCCGTGCATTACGACATCGCTCAGCGCAGCGCGGAGCGCGGTTTCGATCAAATCCGGGTCGCCGTGCCCGAACATGTGGACGCCGATACCGTTGATCATGTCCCACTTGACCGACCCGTCCGCCAGTTCGACAAGCGGGCCGTTCCCGATGCCGGAGCCTATATAGGGATAAAGCGGCGGGCGACCGCGTAATTCACCGTACTTCGCCAGGGCATCTTCATACGACTGTTTCAGATCATCTACGGCGGGGCGAGCGCCGACGAGCGTCGCTTGAGCCTCGACCAATTCCGCGATGATCGTTTGGATCGCGTCGTTGAGGCCCGCGCTTTGGGCGAGTGCTTTGGCGGCGGTGATTTCTGACGTGCGAGGGGTCATGGTCAAGACATACTCCACCGGGCGTGCCGGTTCGATCAAAGACGCCGGCGCATCCTAGCCGACATCGACCGGCTGATCTTCTTTATCGGCGGAGCGTGTGGACCGCCACCGTCGCAATCGCTTAGCGGGCAGGGATTCTCACACGCCCGTCAGCGATTCTTGCGAGCAGCACGGCCAGGAGTTGGCAGCGCTCGACCAGGCTCGCCATCTCGACGAACTCATCCGGTCGATGCAGGTTCCCGCCACGAACCCCGAGCGTGTCAAGGGTAGGTAGGCCCACGGCCTGGAGGATGTTGCCATCGCATACGCCGCCGGTCGAGGCGAACGGCAGCGACTGATGTAGATCGTCGGCCGTCGCCGCGGCCGCCTGGGCAAACTGGCGCACCGCTTCCGTCTGCGGCTTGGCGGGACGGTTCCAATTTCGATGCACAATCACCCGCGGCATCGCATCGGCGGACGTCGATTGTGCATCGATCGCAACCGCGAGTTGGTCGGCCTTTTGGGCATCTCCGAAGCGCACGTTCCCCCAACATGCCGCGTAGTCCGCAACGATGTTGGTCGCAGCGCCGCCTTGTAATGGGCCTATATTCACGATCATTCCGTGATCGGGGTCTGCGAGTTTGCTCAATGCGGTGATGATCTGGGCCAGTTTGTTGACGGCGCTCTTGCCATCGGCAAACGCTCGACCGACATGGGCCGATCGGCCGTGAACTTCGATCTTGAACTGCCCCGAACCCATGCGCTCGATGGCCAGCGCCCCGTTCGGTAAAGCCGGCTCCAGCACAATACCCAAATCATGGCCGCTCGCGGCTTCGCGCAGCGCTTGTTCACTGTGAAACGAACCCATCTCTTCGTCGCTATTGAAAAGCACCGTCCAGTTCAGGTCGACGCCGGCTTCGGCCAGGATTTCCAGCGCCGTGATCGCAATCAGCACGCCGCCCTTCATGTCCACACAGCCGGGGCCCGTGCAAATGCCCGCCTTGTGATCGATCGCAAGTTCGCGAAACGATCCGTGCGGATCGTGGACGGTGTCGAGGTGGCCGACGATCAGTATGGAAGGCGACGCGCCTGTTTGGTGCTTTGCGAACACCACCGGCGGGATCGACGCCTGTGATTCAGGAGTCGCAGAACCCCCAGTCGGCTGTTCGATCCAATCAGGCCGTGGCTGACCGGGAATATGCTCGATGACTGCGCCAAGAGCAGAGAGTCGCTGGATCAGCACATCACGGTACTGATCCAATCCGGGCGTGTAGTTGTGCCCGGTAGGGATGGCGACGTGTTCAACAAGCTGCGCGAGCAGTTGGTCCGCACGAGCGTCGATCAATTCACACAGACGATGATCGATGTCGGTGATCGGCATGGGGACATGGTAGAGGAAATGGGCGATCTGATACGACATGTAAAGCCGCGAGCAGCGGCTCGCGGTTGAACGGGCGTCGATCGCGTTCACGGGCGCGTTTCCCGCCGGCACTGCCGGCGGCTTTACAGGGGGGTGGCGAACGAAAATGGGCGTGCGGCGGGATCGTGTCTTTGGATGTACTGCATCGTGTTGTGCCAATGCGACTGATCGAAGACGTACGAGCACCACTTTCCCTTGGACCAAATCGGGCCGCAGTGATCGGTGATCCGATGAACAGCCTTGGTCGTCTGATCGGCGATCCAACTCGCGGTACCGTGGATATCGCGCCCGGAATATGGGATCAACAGGTGCATGTGCGTCGGTTGGATCGTCGCCGCGATGATTGCCAAGCCGCTGCCCGATCGATCGACGCACAACGCAAGCGCGCCGGCGACGGCTTCGATCATCGCGTCGGTCAGGCGCACCGGCGGATGGATCATTCGCTCCTGGGCCATGCGCAGTCGAACGGGATCGCCCCGGTGCAGCGTGTGCGGTTCAATGAAGCCGATCTTCGCGTCCCACGCCTGTGACCATGAACCACGCTCATCGCCCGGCAACCACAACCCGTACCCCGATTTGACGACGTGATATCCGATGGTCCGCGGCATCGTGTCGATCATACCAGATGTAAAGCCGCGAGCAGCGGCTCGCGGTTGAACGGGAGTCGATCGTGGTGACGGGCGCGTTTCCCGCCGGCACTGCCGGCGGCTTTACAGCGGTCAGCGTTTCCCGCCGGCACTGCCGGCGGCTTTACAGGGGTCAGCATTTTCCGCCGGCACTGCCGGCGGCTTTACAGGGGCCGGCGTTTACCGCCGGGACTGCCGGCGGGTTTACACGGGCCAATCGCCGGTGAAGACTTCGACGGCGGGGCCGGTCATAAAAACGTGATTGGTCCTTTCGTCCCAGCGCAATTGTAAATCGCCGCCGGGGAGATGCACGAACAGTTTGCGATCGGTGCGATTGCTGACGACGCCGGCCACGCATACGGCACACGCCCCGGTGCCGCAAGCTCGCGTCGCGCCGCTGCCTCGCTCCCACGTGCGCATCGTCACCTCTCCTGGCGACTCCACTTGCACGAAATGGCTATTGACGCGCTCGGGGAAAGCGGCGTGCCGTTCGAGTTTCGGGCCGATACGTTCCAAATCAATTTCGCTCACGTCGTCAACATAGATCACCGCATGCGGATTACCCATCGAAACAAACGTCGCGGCGAGTGATTCACTCTCGACGGTGAAGCGATGCGTCGATTCTTCGGAACCATCCAAGTGTTTCGCATCGACGGGAATCGCGGCAAGTTCGAGGATCGGCTCCCCCATATTGACGGTCACGGTCTCGACCTCCCCGCGGCCGTTGACGGTGTACTGAAGCGCCAACACACCGGCGCCGGTCTCGATGCGCATGGGTTTGGCGTTGGACAGGCCGTGATCGTGGGCGTACTTGCAAACGCAGCGGATGCCGTTACCGCACATTTGGGATTCAGAACCGTCAGCATTGAACATGCGCATACGCAGATCGGCCTCGACTCCGTTCTGGGGCGGGAGGATAAGGATCAAGCCATCGCCGCCGACGCCGGTGTGTCGATCGGAGATGGCGCGCGATAACGACGCAGGATCGGCGA
Source organism: Planctomycetota bacterium (assembly GCA_022563315.1). Taxonomy (GTDB): domain Bacteria; phylum Planctomycetota; class Phycisphaerae; order Phycisphaerales; family SM1A02; genus JADFNO01. Next base: position 5,827 of record JADFNO010000099.1, read on the forward strand.
CGGTTTCCGTAAAACCGTTGACATAGATGTAGTCGTTGCCGAGGCCGTGCATCTTGGTGAAGCGCACCATGGGGGTTGGTCTCATCGTCGGCGCGTGGTGTTGGTTCATGGGCCGAGGAATAGATAGGCCCCGGCGAGTCCCAAGACGATCGCCGCGGCCAGTTTGATCCACCTCACCTGCCGGTCGATGGGCAGGGTCGAGGCGTCACGGCCAATGAGCGACGCCAGGTACGCCGACCGCCAGGCGATGGAGCCGTGCCGCCAACTGTGGCGGGTTGGGGCCACCGCGTGGAGCCGGGCGATCAGGTGCAACGCCTGCTGCATGGTCTGGACCGACTCGACAGTGATTGTTTCGCCAGCCCGCTCAGAAGTTCGCGATTGGGCCTGCGGGTCAGATTCGTTTTCACTCGGGCTGGGCCATCGGCTGAGATGTTGCACGGCGAAGGTATCGGCCTGCCGTTCGAAGCGCCGCGAGACCCATCCAAAGACCATGAACAGCACAAGGACAGCCACGGCGGTGCCGAGAAAGTCCACCCATGGCTGATCGTCGAGAGCCGGATCAACATCCGACGACACAAAAAGGAACAGGACGAAGCTGAAGATGAGGCTGGTGGCCAAAATCGTCGCGAACAAGGTCGCGAGAAGCCAGGGCATGTGATGCCGACGGATGTGCCCGATCTCGTGGGCCATGACGGCCCGGACTTGTCGGCGCGCGAGCGTCTCCAACAGCGCGTCGGTGAGCAGGACATAGCGCAACCAGCCGAACACACCCATGACGGCGGCGTTGAGCATGGAGCCGTCGGTCTTCCACACGAGCAATCGCCGCACCTTGACCTTATGGGCGCGGCAGACGGTCAGCAGATCGTCGTGGATGGGGCCGTCGGGCATGGGGACGACGCCCAGGACCCACCGGGCCATCAGCGGGGCAAACACGAACACCGTGAGGCCGGCGGCCAGGGTGCTCAGATCAGCGACCGCGACAAACCATTCCCGATCCGACCACGGGGCCAGCGAGAGGTTGATGATCTCCGAGAGGGTGAGGATCACCATAAGCGGAACAAGGAGCAGAAGCAGATGGAGACGCGCCTGCATCAGCACGTAGCGCCCACGACTCGGCGCGGGGTACACCGGCTGGCCGAGGTCCAGCCGACGGAGCAGGACCGCGTCGCGGATGCGGCGCTCGATGGGGTAGTACGCCCACCAGGTTCCGAGATAGCCCAGCAAAGGCGGGCCGATCGTCACCAGCTCGTCGAGAAGGATGAGGTCACCCATGGCGTCGCGCACGGTCCCCAGCCAACCGAACACGAGCACGACGACGGCGTGATTCACCAGGATCAACCAGCGCGCCCCCTGGGCCAACCGGTCGGCAACCAGTATGGCTCGAGGCGTATCGCCGCGGGCTAACCTTCGGTCACACCACAAGAGGCCGACTTGGGTCAATCCCACCAGCACCAGGACCGGCCCGCAGGCCAGCGCCGCCACCATCCACGCCCCGATCGACCAGCCATCGTCGGGCGCGAGCCTCAGCCCGCCGTCCCAAGCCAGCAATACTGCGATCAGGACGATGGGGTAGAGCGGCATAAGGTGCGATCATCTGCAGCAGCCAACGTATCGGCGTGCGGACCCTTAGGCGCCGGCATCAGGGGCGCCGCGCGATCGGTCATCGCCGCTTGATCTCCCCCAGATCGACGATGACCCGGCTGTGGCGATAGAAGTCCACGTTCAGCGTGTCCTTCGTAACGAACGTGAACACCAAGCAGTTGGGGCGGGTGTTGTCCGCGTAGTTCAGATCGCCGATGCCTGGTCCGGCGTGCCGCGTATTGCGATATTCCTGGGCGTGGTTGTGAAAGTGAAAGACCGCGGTGTAGCCGGCATCCATCATCGCCTGCGATGCGTCGAAGCGATTGTCGGCCGTGCGATACCGCGGCGGGAACTCCAGAAGCTCGAATCGGCCCTGCTCGTCCAAGCCGATCACCCCGCCATATTCGCAGGATTCATCGTCGTGATCGCGATCAGCGTAGTCGAACAGATGCTCCACGATCGGCCCGGTCCGCATCGCCCGGATGGCCAGCAGCATCGCCGCCAGGTCGCCCCAAGTCAGCTCGGCCCGATGGGCGCCGAGTTGCTGGCCGTAGGTGCCGGGGAAGCCCTCGAAGCGGCGGGTATTGATGTGAAGCCGACTGGCGCGGATGTGATCCCTGACGCGCTGATACAACTCCTCGACGGACGCGTCCAGAAGCCACGGGTCATGGATCGAGGCTGCGACGACAATGGGCAGCGTTCGCAGCTCCAGCTCCCGGCGGCGGGCCTCGGGCAACCCGGCCACGGCCTGCACCGCTTGTGACCAGAACTCCGCCCGCTCCGGTTCACGCAGCTTCCGCATCCACAGGATCTCCTCGCGGTTGCGGGGCACCAGATCAAGCTCCACCGCACCAGCGCGCAGATCGATCAGCATCGGATCGTCCTGGCCGACCGTGGTGTCCGCGAGCAGCTCGATGAGACGATCGCGATGCCCAAGGCGATGCAGCAACTCCCAGCACCGGGTGCGCAGTCCTTGCTGATACACCTTGTTGGATCCTACGAAGAGATCGAAAACGACATCCACGACATTCTGCTCGCCGTGGAGACTCACCAGCGCGTGGTACTCCACACGATCGGTATCGTCGACGAAGCCGATTCGGTTGGCCCAGGCGCTGATCAACGCCGGACTCAAGTCCCGCCAGCCGTTTTCAACGATCAGTTCACAGAGGCGTTCCGCCCAGGCGCGGGCCTGCATTCGGGGCAGGCGCTGGCGAATGGTGCGCTTCAGCCCATCCAGATCGGAGCGGACGAGGCGCGTAAAGGCCGCTTCGCGAATGCTCGTTATGAAACCCGGTCGCCAGATCATGTCCTGCAAGGCCGCGTTGTATTGCGGATCGTCCGGTTGGGCGTCGAGCATCTCCATCGCCGCAATATGGTTCCGCGGGCTGGTCTGGGTGGTGCCAAGGGTGGCCAGGGGATCGGCGACCGTCGGCGGGGCGGCGCAGCCTGCCCACAGTGTCAGGAGTGTCAGGGAGACGGCGAATCCCGCTGGCTTGCGACCGGCGAACATGCGGGTAGTGTATCGGGCAGGTGGAACAGCGGTGGCCGGTTGCGCACGGCCGCCCTACGATGATCGCACCTTGGCGTGAAGGTCGAGGTGCGGGGACGATGTCGCAGAACGACCGGGAATCCCTCGCGAGCAGGCCGTTGGGATCATCCTTGCAAGAACGCGTTGAAAAGATCCTCGATCTCATTCGCCCCTCGGTCCAGTCCGATGGCGGCGACGTGGAGCTTGTCGATATCAGCGACGAGGGCGTGGTGCGTGTGCGCTTCCTCGGGGCCTGCGCGGACTGCCCCTCCAGCGAGATGACCCTCAAGATGGGAATCGAGCGAAATCTCAAAGAACACGTCCCGGAAGTCACAGCCGTCGTGTCTGTGAACTAAACCCTTGCACTATAAGTGTTTGTGTCGATTGCGGCAGCGCTGACCGCCGACCCGCGGCACCCGGACAACCGCCGAAAATGGGCAAAACTTGCTGACTGGGCCCACGATCTAGTGTACCCTACGCAGTGGTGGGATCGCGCATGATCGCGCGATCACTTGGACAGGAGGTCCAGTGCATGCTTGTCATTACCAGACGCGAAGGGGAAGAGGTCGTCATTGGGGACCCCGCGAACCCCTACGGCATCGTGAAGGTCGCCTCGATCAAAGGTGAGCGAGTCCGGCTGGCGTTCGAGTTTCCCCGTCATATCGACATCCATCGACGCGAGGTCGCGGACCAGATTACGGCGGCGAATCCGACGGTCGTGGGGACAATCCGTCCGGCCAGCGGCGACGGCGGCACCTAGCGTCTCCGTCGACCGATTCTCGGGGATCACCGCTGGCGTGGAGGGCCGGTGAGCGATACGGGTGCGCTTCGCGGCGACCCTCTTGTGGCCAGCCCACTAAAAAGCTCGCAGCATGTGGTGGGTCACGCTGCGAGCGGGGGAAGGGAACAGACAGGCTCAACCCTGACAACCAGTCAGAAGAGCCTTGTGGCAGGAAAGGCCTCCGGTCCGGGCGAGGACCGGAGACGAACAGAATGATGGCGAGGGCGTCTCGGCCCAGTGCCTCCCATCGGTCGCGGCCGATGGGCCTCTTCGCCGCGCTGACGGCTCGCCGCGCTCATTCGTCCCGCGTCCTCCTTGACCATCTGGGACGTTGATCGCAAACTGACCGATCCGCCGCAGCCGATCGGGCCGAAAACGCCGGCACAACGTCTGGTGCGTTGATGGGTTGCCGACATTGCGGGCCGATCCTGACCGAACGGCCGGTCCTTAGGGGAGTACGGCTCGAATCCGTCCTTAGGCCAAGCTTCCGTGCTCGACCGGCCGCCTCCCACCGTCGTATGCGCGCGTGGCCCTGAGTACACCCGGGGCGGGCACCTGCCGCAGATCGTCGTGCCCGGTTCATGAACCCGGATCGCGCTCGGGCCGCGGCTGCTTGATGAGGGCTTGCCGTGCGCGGTGAAAGATCGTGGTTTTCTCGGTCAGCTTCTCCTGCTTTCTTTGCTCCCACTGCCCCGGGTCCCGCAGCTCCAGATGGTCGCGCATACCCAGGATGACGACCTTGGATCCGATCCCCGCGGCGTCGAGCATCCCCTGTGGCAAGCGCACCCGGCCGGTCTTGTCCATCTCCAGACGCCGGGCGCTGGGGAAGGTGATCTCGTCGAACGCCATCATCTCCTCGGCCGGCAGCAGTGAGACCTCGATCGCCCCGGCCATGCGCTCGAACGTCCGCTCCGGCCAGAGCCACAGTGCATCGTTGGACCCGGCCGTGACGTAGAACGCCAGGCCGTCTCGCTCGGGGTGAAGGCGCGAGCGAATCTCGGCGGGTATCGCCAGTCGCTGCTTCGCGTCGATCGTATACTCGTATTCGCCTGTAAATAGCACGCATTCCTGCCTCGGCTAGGTGGCGGCACAACTTAACCCACCGCTCGCCACTTTGCAACACCCTTCCCCACTTTTCCTCATAATCTGGTCCCATCACGCCCTCACCACCGGCCCGGAATGCACGGTAAGTCGCCGCCACCGCGTCGGTTGGGCCACATGCCCCCTGCGAAAAAAAAACTGCTCACCTCGGCCGGAACACAGATAATGGTTGCCCGCCACCGAACCGATCAAACCTCTGACCGATCTCGCTGGACCGGACGCTCAAGATTCTCGTAGCGGCGTCAGACTCAGCGGACCATCACTAGGCACGGTAAACCAGATGGATGGCGAGCTTCCCCGAGCACTTGGCCAGATTCCCTCCGGCCTGTTCCTACTGACGACGAGCTACGACGGCCACCGCAGCGGCGTTCTCGTCAAGTGGGTTCAGCAATGCGCCGTCCGGCCACCCATGGTGATCGTCGCCATGAGCAAGGGATTGCCCGTCGAGCCGCTGATACGCGACAGCCGAAGCTTCGTCCTGTGTCAGATTGCCCAGGACGACCGGCTTTTGCGGCGGAAGTTTGCCACGCCGCCGGATGCGCGGGAGGATCCCTTCGTCACCATCCCGACGATGACCGCCGCCAGCGGCGCTCCCATCGTCAAACAAGCGGTCGCGTATCTGGATTGCGAACTGGTCCGCCACATCGACCTTGAGACGGATTATGCCTTATACGTCGGCAAGGTCCGCCAGGGCGGCGTGCTCAACGAAGGGCAACCAGCCGTGTTCTTGCACGACGGCGATCTGGTCGCATAAACGACACGAGCCGGCCTATTGGCCCAGAACCGTCTTCACGGCCCGGCTGATCGCCTCGTCAAACGCCTGCTCATTGAAGCGCTCGGCGTTTCGGCGACACTGCACGGGATCGATCCGGGCCTCATCCAAAGCCGCGATCGCCTCGACCAACGCCTCCACCGTATGTTGGCTAAAGAAAATGCCGGTCTGCGGCGTCACCGTCTCCAACGCCCCGCCACCGGCAAACGCAATCACGGGGCATCCCGTGGCTTGGGCCTCGACCGGGATGAGCCCGAAGTCCTCGACCTGCGGAAACACCAGCGCCTTCGCCCGCCGGTACAGATCACGCAGCGTCTGGTCGTCCACCCGACCGAGCATTTCAACGGTCGGCCCGGCCGCCCCGGCCAACGCTTTTTGCTGTGATCCCTCTCCCGCAACTTTCAACTTCAGCCCAGCGTGGGAAGCGGCCCGCACCACCAGCTCGGTCCGCTTGTACGGCTCCAACGCCGATACCACCAGCAGCCAGTCCTCACGTTGAACCCCAGAATCGGGTGTGAACCAATCCGTTCGCACCGGCGGATAGACGACCTGTGCCTCTCGGCCGAAGTACCGCTGAATGCGCTCGGCCGTGTGCTGACTGTTGGCCAGGAACATTGTCACGCGATCAGCTGTGGCCCGGTCCCAGCGTCGAAAGACCGGCCCGATCAGTCCCAGGCCGATTCCGCGCCAACGGCCGCCTGACCCGGTGGCGTACTCCTGAGTCTGGGCCCAGATGTACCGAGCCGGCGAATGGCAATAACACAGGTGCGGCGTGCCCTTGGGGGGACGAATCGATTTCATCACGGCGGAACTGGTCGAGATGAGCAAGTCGCACGGCGCAACCTTGAGCCGACCGACCGCCCACGGCATCAATGGCAAGTACTGACGCCGAAGCCGACCCGACGCCCCGGGAAGCCGTTGCAGCGGCGACGTAATGACGCGGCAGGCCGAGATCGCCTCGGTGAGCGGTCGGCCGTTGCTGACCAGGGTGTACAACTCGGTCGGGCCGAACTGCCGCGCCAGACGATCGAGCACGAACTCACCGCCGCGCATGCCGACCAGCCAGTCGTGAGCCAGTGCAACCCGTGGTTTGGCTTGGTGGTCTATCATCCGCCGATGTCGTCGCCGCCGCCAAAGACCGCAGACACTGAAATCGCAGCGCATCCGGCCAACCGGCTTGGATTGGACTACGCCGCCCAAGCCCGCAGCCTTGGCGACCCGACAGCCCCGATCATAGACGTTCACAGCCACATCAACGGCCCGACCGCGGCCGATATCTATCGTCGAGTCGCCGACCTGTACGGGGTCAGCCTCACCTACTCCATGACCCAGTTGGAGGAGGTCGAGGCGGTCCGCGCGATCCTCGGCCGGCGGGTGCGGTTCATCGCCGTGCCCAACTTCACAGGCGAGGACCGCAAGCACAACCACGGGCCGGGGTTCGACGAGCGCATCAAGCGCTTCCATGAACTGGGCGTGCGGATCGTCAAGTTCTGGGCCGCCCCGCGCGGGATCGACTTCGGTCGAGAGATCGGCGAGCCGGACCTGTTGCGGTTGGATGGATCGGCCCGGCTCAAGACGATGGAGCTGGCAGCGGACCTCGGCATGACGTTCATGACGCACATTGCCGACCCGGATACGTGGTTCGCCGCCAAATACGCCGACGCCTCGGTGTATGGGACAAAGGCGCAACAGTACGAGCCGTTCGAGAAGCTGTTGGATCGCTTCACCGTGCCGTGGATCGCGGCGCACATGGGCGGTTGGCCGGAGGATCTCGAGTTCCTGTCCGGATTGCTGTCGCGGCACGACAATCTCTACCTCGACACGAGCGCCGCGAAGTGGATGGTCCGCGAGCTGAGCAAGCACCCCCGGAATGGTCTTGTTGAGTTCCTGCGCAAATGGCAAGGCCGCATCATGTTCGGCTC
>JADFNO010000259.1:0-787 GCA_022563315.1 Planctomycetota bacterium
ACCGCCGACGCGAGTTTGCCGGCTGATCGGTTCAGCGTGTACCGGGCGACGAGCCGACCGGGCCGATCGATTTTGAGACGAGCGACCATTCGTTCTTCTGTCGGTCGTAGGTCCCCACGATGCGAATGCTGATCAGCTCATACTCGACCTTTCCTTCTCGTTCGTCGACGGTTTCGCTCAGCACATCCAGCTCACCAATGAGCTGCGTCGCGCTATCGGATCGGTGTCGGGCGAACAGCTCAACCGTCTTGACGGTCTGATACGCTTCCCAACAAATTCTCGTGCGCGTTCGGCGCTTGTTAGGTTGCGCCCTTGCGCAGATGTTGAGAGACTGACTCTTTTCAAAGGAGTCAAGCCATCGACATCACCCTGCGCCACCCCGAGGACGCGGACCGGTTGAAGCAACTGGTCCGCCAGGCTACCCGCGCCAAGCAGCGTGATCGACTACGCGCGGTCGAGCTGGCTATCGCCGGTCAGCCAACGTTGGCCATCATGCGGATGCTCGGTCGCTCACGCGGCTTCGTTCAACGCTGGTGCTATGTCTACCGCGATCACGGACTGGAGGCGGTGGCCGCCAAGTCCCCGCCGGGTCGCCCGACCCGCCTGCCGACCGAGCAGCACGAGGCGTTCAAGCGGCGTATACTGGCTGGACCGACCGAGGCCGACGGCGTCTGCACGCTGCGGGGCCGCGACTGTATCGCCATCCTCGAAGCTGAGTTTGGCGTGCAATATTCCCTCTCGGGCGTCTATGAACTGCTGCATCGGCTCAACCTCGCGGTGCTCGTGC
>JADFNO010000259.1:797-3461 GCA_022563315.1 Planctomycetota bacterium
GCAGCAGAAGTACCCCGACCAACGCATCGCCGTCTGGTTCCAGGATGAGGCACGCATCGGACAACAAGGCACACTGACGCGTGTATGGGCCGAATGCGGCAGCCGGCCTCGTTCGGTGCGGCAGACCGAGTACAAATGGGGCTACATCTTCGGGGCGGTAGACCCGTTGACTGGCCAATCCTCGGCACTGATTGCCCCAACGGTCAACACCGATCTGATGAGCCATCACCTGCGAATGATTGCGCAGGAAGCGGGCGACGATGTGCATGTGGTGTTGGTCCTCGACGGCGCTGGCTGGCACAAAGCCAAGAACCTGCAGGTACCCGAGTCGATGACGCTGCACTTCCTTCCGCCCTATTCTCCGGAACTGATGCCGATGGAGCGAGTCTGGCAATGGAGGCGCCAACACGATCTGAGCAACCGCATCTTTGAGAACGAGGCAACCATCGACCAAGCCTGCAAAGAAAGCTGGAACAAGCTTACCCCAGAACGCCTAAAAACAATCACCGAAACCAACTGGATCACGCACGAGTTCTAAAGGAGAATCGTATAAATTGCTCTGGGGCATCCTCGGGCATTTCTACGCAACCTTGGCTGCCTTCTTCTCCGGTAGCGGCACGGTGGCGCACAGAGGCGCCGACTTCAAGCGACGCCAGCGCGGCTCGAGTCGCTTCATCACCTCGTGCATCAGGTACACGCCGCTCTTGGTCTTCTTGAATCGCTTGGCCGCGTTCGTGCGCAAGCGAACCGACGCGAACGGAGACTCGATCACGTTCGTCGTGCGGAGGTGAGGCCAATGCGCCTCCGGGAACCGATAGAACGTCAGGCATCGATCCAGATCATCTTCCAGACAACGGGCCGCACGCTCGTAACCGGCGGCGGACAGATCGCGGACGACCTCCGCCGCCAGCTTCCGAGCCACCGACTCACGGTCCGCTTGCCAGACCGCACGCAACCGCTTGACGTACTCCGGGCGTTCCGACCTCGGCAGCTTGTCGATCACGTTCATCGTCTTGTGATTCGTGCAGCGTTGCTGAGCCGAATGCGGGCCATGTTCGTTGACCGCCGCCCAGATGCCGAGCGCCCCGTCGGCCACCCAGCAGGCCGGTTCGTTCAGGCCGCGAGCTCGGCAATCCCGGAGCCGTTCGCCCCAGCTCGCGGCGCTCTCGCGGTAGCCTTCCCGAAGCGCGATCAGATGCTTCCGCCCTTCCATGTCAGCGCCGATCAGCACAAGCAAGCACGCCTTCTCCGTGCCCAACCCGGCCTTGAGATAAATCCCGTCGGCCCAGACGTACACGAAACGGGGGTCGCTCAGGTCTCGCGGGTCGAACGCCTCGTACTGCGCTTTGAACCGCCGGGTCAGTCGGCTGATCGTGCTGGGCGACAACGGCGCCTGCTCACCCATCAGCAGACGCAGCGAGGGTTCGAAATCGCGGGTGGCCAGCCCTTCGACGAACCGGTTCGTAAAGGTCTCGTCGATCGTGTCACTACGCCGCGGGTACTTGCGAATGATCTTCGACTCGAACGGCGTCTGGCCAGGCGGGATGTCGCGCACACGCGGCGTGTCGAGTGCGACCGTGCCGCTGCCGAGGGTCAGGCGGCGGGGTGAGGTTCCATTGCGGTAGCCACGGAAGCCGCCTCCGCGTTCGTACCGTCCCCGGCCGAGGTACGCGTCCACTTCGTCGGCGAGCGTCGTCATCAACATCTCCCGGGCTCCCTCGCGGGCCAGCGTCTCCAGCTGATCCGCCACCACCTCACAGGGCGTCTCCATTCCTTCTGGAACTGCGGACTTGACAATCCGCGCCGTCTTGCGTCTTCTGGACATCGGGCGTCCTCCTCGTAAATGGGTCTGTTTTCAACCCAGAGGATGCCCCATCCTTCATTCAATTTCCACAAGATCTGACACTAAGTCCTAAAGATTCAACCTACGCGTAGCGTTCGGTGATCAAGGCCCTATGCCACGCCAAAACGAGGACGGCAACATGAGGATAACCCTCTATTTGGTTCCGGCTACGCTGGGTTAGAAATTGGGAATTCTCGCGACTTTGTGCCTGCCGCCGGATCCGGTTCTCATACGCGATCTTGGATCAATAATACTTCGACGTCCTCACCCCCTTGAAACGGCCCTTGATTGGATCCGAGCACTGCCAGGCCGGTGCTGCGGGCCAGGGCCGACAGATCGGCCGGGCCGTGTGTCGCTACGGGACGTGCCGCCCATCTGCCGTCGGTCTCCACGAGTTCCACGCCCACGTAACGAGTTCGATCGTCCGTGCGTTTGAACGTGCCCTCGAAGGTGGCTCGAACGGTTCGTTGTAGCGGCGCACGGTAGCCGGCCAACCGCCGCAACAGCGGTTCGACCAGCACCTTGAAACACACGGCCGACGCCACCGGATTGCCGGGCAAACCGAAGAAGTGGCTCGCCCCCCGCCGGCCGTAAAAGACGGGACGACCCGGCTGCAGCGCCACATGGTGAAACACACGCTCGACGCCCAAGGCCCGAACCGTGTCCGGTACGAGATCCAAGGCGCCCGCGCTGACCCCGCCCGAACAGAGCAGCACGTCCGCCTCGAGCCCGCGAGCAATGGGCGCGCTCAGCGCTTCCGCGCTATCGGCGGCAATGCCCAAATCACTCGCCTCGCCGCCGGCCGATCGGGCGAGGGCCAC
>JADFNO010000260.1 GCA_022563315.1 Planctomycetota bacterium
AGGTCATGTGGAACCAGCCGTCCACACAGCGCAATCTGGCGCAGGTGAAGGCCGACGGCTGTGAGATCATCGACCCCGGTGACGGTTGGCAAGCTTGCCGCACCAAAGGCAAGGGACGCCTCGCCGAGCCGGACATCATCCTCGACGCCGTGATGGCGAAACTCCAGCCGTAGCCGCGTTCCGCCGCGCGGCTTGCCCCGCCGTCTTCTCGCACCGACGAACCTGAAACAATGCCGCATCACTTCGGACCGGTGGCGGAGCCGTTGAACGCGCTGGTCTCCAGAACCGGTACACGATCGCTACACCAATCAACGCAACCGATGACACCGCAAAGACTTACGGCGATTCGTCCCGTGACTTTCACGACGCGCTTCCGCCCGACTTGCGCACGGACCTCGAGCTCGCCGCAGTCGTTGAGGCGCGGCCCGAGTTGCGGCCAGTGGTGCGGCGTGCGATCCTGGAGCTGGCGCTGGACGCGGCACGAGGCTGCTGACGGCGATGAGTGGCAGCCAAAAGGAAGGCTCGACGATGAGCGAACAAGAGAAACCAGCCAGCGACGGGCGTGGGGAGATCGCCCACTGGGGACAGCAGACGATCTTCTTCGCGATGGGCCTTCGCGCGATGGACGTAGAAAAGCCGATTGACGCCCGCGAACGAATCAAGGCCGCGGGTGTCGAGGCAAGTCACATCACCCAAGAACTATGGGACAAGGCCTACAACGCAGTAGCCGAGCAGCACGACCCGGTGCGCGTCGAGCACGTCACGATGCCTTTCGCTCGCAAGGTCCTCGACTGGGTTGCCGACCATCTCGGATCTTCGACGGGGTAGACGAGGGACGATGGGCAGCGGGTCGCTCCCGCTGAACGGCCTGGGCTCACAGTGGCGTGATCTCGCCCGTACTGACCGACTTCATACATCACGCAGATCACAACCCAGCAATCCTTGCACGAACAGCGAGAGCCTGAGAACGTGCCGTTTCACGATTCTGAGCGATGGATTTTCGCCACGATGGCGGTCATCACGGCAGTAGATTCTTGGCTTCGCCGAGCCACTTCACTGCGTCGACAAGGAGCGGTCTGGCGACAGCGTACTTGCCAGCAAAGCTGAAGCACGTTCCGACAACCTGCTTGAACCTCTCGCCCGAACTGACCGACTTCATACATCGCTCAGATCACAACCCAGCAGCACCGCAGACGGCGCAAATTGCATCCAGGGTCTCGCAGGCGACAGTGTTGGACATCAGGACACCTCCACCCCACACTCCGGGCACGCCTCATGCTCCGCTCCGCGCAGGTCGTAGCTGCACTTGATGCAGTGCCCTCGCTTGCGGCGGATGAGGCTGCGTGTAGTGAACACGCCAAACATGAGCAGCCAGAGAATCGCCGCGTAGAAGACCGTGTTGATCGCAAAGCCGGGCCAGATTGGGCGGAGGGGAAGCGGACGATATCGCGCCTCTTTGATCCGAAGAAAGTCCAGCGATTCCGGCAGCTTCACAGCCGTTCTCCAGTCCGCCTTTGGAATGACGCCAGGGTAATTCACGGTATCGGTTCTCGCCTCAACGCAGCGGCATGGCCAACCTGCTTGAAAAAGGGACATGCCCCAACCGCTGACAGCGCCCGGTGGTCTAGGAGCGTCTAACGGTTGAACGTGCGCCATTGTCTGAATTCCTGACAGGCCCCATGTTCGGCCAAAATTCTGTCTTTGGGGGGCTGGCCAGTCGGGAGGAGCTTGGCGCGGCCAGTCGAACTGGTTGAGCACGACTGCCATTCCTGGGCCGCGAGGTTGCTGAGGAGTCCAAAGGACAATTCCCCACGCCACGGCGACGTTGATGATCGCGCCGAGGAGGAGAAATACGACGAGCTTGGATATCCGGCGTCGCATGGCAAGACCCCATCCCAAGAGGACGCGAACCGCAGCAGCCCAGCGCCGCAGGAGGTGACTCTAGCACGACGCGGGGCGCTGCGCGATATTGTAGGGCCATGGGAAGGTAGAATAGTTCGGTCGTCTGGTGCGGTGCCGGAGCGAGGCTACCGGGCATTCATCAGCGCACGACGACAGGCGGTTCGTGATGGGTATTCGGCTTGAAGGCAGCTATGAAACAAACGACTTCTGGCGCGAAGTACGGTCGGTCGGCGACCAGATCCTCAAACGGTACGGTTACGACGAGTGGACCGTAACCTTACGGCCCAAGAGAGCGTCGAACGTCGAAAGGGGCAATGATGATCTTGACGATGATGACGCGTCGATCAGCATAGACCCTACTACCCGGCAACTGACGATCTCCGGTTTCAATGAAGGTGATTTCGATTCACCTGAGGAAGTTGTCGATCGGCATATCGTCGATTTGATTAGCGACGCGATGGGTGAAGCGTACGACGAAGATGATGAAGGGGGCGAAGGATGATTCCGATGACGTCCGAACGTCGCTCAGATCACATCCCAGCAGCACCGCCAGCTCGCAGACCGCTTCCAGCAGATCGTTGCTGCGAACGACCTATCGCTGGCCATCCTAATCAAGGCAATCGAGCATGTACTCGCGATCGCCATGCTCATCTTCACCAACCCACGTCGCACAGTGGCTGGCGCAGGCGAGGAAGGCGTGGATTGTAGCGATGGTCGAGGCGACCACGAACTCACTCTCCTGAGCAAACAGGACCGGGAGCTGGTGAGCAAGGCGGAGCAGCGCTGCGAGGAATCGAGGCGGTGGCCGAGCTGTTGTCAAGCGCCGTCGATCGTCTCCACGGCGTACCCGCCGGCCTTGCGGTCCCGTATGTATAGCACGCCGAAGACGATGATGATGACGATGGAAAACGGTGCGACGTAGCGGAACGACATTCGGCCGCCGTAGTTGTCCGCGGGATCGAGAACGCCATGTATTTTCTTGACGACTTTGTCGGCGTCATCGCCACCAGGATTGTTGCTGATGGCGGTGCGAAGTGCGGCAGCGGTATCGCCTTGGGGCAGCTCAGGTGCGGTCAGCACTTTGGTCGCTGCGCTGACCGCCGCCGCCGCCTCATCTCGAATCACTTGAGGTTGACCCACCGCCGCGGCGGGATAAACCTCGACCACGCGCTGCAACGCAGCAAGCGTTTGCTCGCGATCCAACTGCTGATGTAAGTATCCATCGGAAATTCGCCCCATCTGCGGTGCTGTTACCACGCCGACGATGAGCATCCCCATCCCACCCATGAGAGCGAGGCCCAGGGCGCCACTCTTGGGCACGCGCTCTGAGACGACACCCAACATGGTCGGCCAGAAGTAGCAGACGCCCACGGCGAAGACCGTTGCGGAAGCGAAGGCCATCGCGGTAGACTCGGCGAAACTGAACCAATACAAACCGACCCCGGAGAGAATAGCCGAGGCTACAAGAATCCCGGTCGGCGAGAGACGATGAATCACAGGCCCGGCGAAGGACCGCAGCACCGCCATGAGTCCGTTGATATA
>JADFNO010000100.1 GCA_022563315.1 Planctomycetota bacterium
GTACGAAAGTGTGTCAGCTACACCGGGTACAGTCCGGGTCTGGTCCGGGTACCGTACGGGTATCAACCGCGTTGGCGCTATTGAAAACCCCGATCCCAGCTCGGGGATCAGGGTTGTTTTCGTACCGTCGGTACGATCTGTACCTCCCAACCATACCGTGTGGGCGGGTAACCTGGTGCAAGTGAACGGCGCAAATCGATGTCTCACGAGTCTCACGATCTGTCGGACGCAACGCTGCGCTTGATGCTGGCGCCCGGGCTTGGGCCGGTCACGCTGGGGAAGCTCGAAGAGAGATTTGGTTCACATGATCGCGCCGCATCAGCGACGGTGCGCGAGTTGACCGAGATCGAAGGGATCGGGCCGACGACGGCAAGCTCGATTCGCCGCGCGGTCGATCAAGCAGAGCCAGGGCAAGAACGGGAGGAGATGGCCAAGGCAGGCGTCCGGCTGATCCTTCGTGGAGATGACGACTACCCCGTGTTGCTGGCGACCATTCCCAATCCGCCGACGGCCCTGTGGATACGCGGCGAGCTCACCGACGCCGATCGCCTCGCCGTGGCTATCGTCGGTTCGAGGCGGTGCACGGCGTATGGCCGGGAACAAGCGGGGCGGTTCGCGTCGCTATTGGCTCAGTGCGGCTTGACCATTGTCTCGGGCGGGGCGCTGGGAATTGACGGCGAGGCGCATCGCGGGGCGTTGCGCGTTCACGGCCGAACGATCGCCGTGATGGGTTGCGGGCTGGCGCGATCGTATCCGCCTCAGCATGCCGAGCTGTTCGATCGGATCGTGGCCGAAGGCGGCGCGCTGCTGAGCGAGTATCGGATGCAGGCCGAACCAAAGGGCGATCATTTTCCCCATCGAAACCGGATTATCTCGGGCCTGAGTCTCGGCGTACTGGTGGTCGAGGCGGCTCGACGAAGCGGGGCGCTGATTACGGCGCGAAAAGCGGCGGACGAGCAGGGGCGGGAAGCAATGGCCCTGCCGGGACGGGTGGATTCGCCCGCCTCCGCCGGCTGTCTTAGCGCGATCCGGGAAGGGTGGGCCGCCCTGGTCACGAACCACGCCGACGTTCTGAACCAGCTCGACGCGTCGAGTCATCTTGTCCGCGGCGCGCTTGAAGTAGCCGGGCACGAGTCAGCGACCACCGCCGCAACACTGTTCGACCAGAACCTTACCAATGGGCAGCAGGCCATTGTTGACGCGCTGACCGACGCGGATGGGACAGTGGCGGTGGAGCAGATCGCAGCCCGAACACAACTGCCACTGAGCCAGATTCTGGCTGACTTGACCTTGCTCCAGATCCGTGGGCGGATTCACAAGGATCACACCGGCATACGGCTGAGGCGTTGAGTCGTCTGTGACTCTCGTCGGGTGCGAGGGCACGGCCGTGTCCAGCCAACTGAGCCTGTTGAACGGCGGGAGCCATAATGTGGCTGTGGTACACCCTCGCGATCAATGCGCTGATTGTCCTGACGGTTCGTGTTCTGTCACACCCCTCAATACCGCCGCAGCACCCCAATGACCACGCCTTGGATTTTGCATTCTTTGACGCGGATGGGCTCGAACTCGGGGTTGGCCGGCTGGAGACGAATGTGATTGCGCTCTTTGTAGAACGTTTTGAGCGTCGTTTCGCCATCGGCGAGGAGGGCGATGACGCGCTCGCCGTTGCGAGCCGTCTCACGCCGCTCGACGATCACATAGTCGCCGTCGAAGATTCCCTCATCCTTCATGGAGTCGCCGTCCACTTGTAGGGCAAAGGTCCCGGCCTTTTGGCCGATCCGGGGGCCGAAGAGCTCTTCGAGATTGAGCTGATCGGTCTGGGGGAACTTCTCGATCGGATGCCCGGCCGCGATCTTGCCCACGAGCGGAAACCGCAGCGGCTGCGCCTCGTCGGGAATGGGCGCGTCGTCACAGATGGACAAAGAGCGAGCCTTGTTTGCCTTTCGCCGCAGCGCGCCCTTTTTTATCAGCGCCTCGACGTGCTCGAAGACGGTCACCTTGGAGACCCCGAGTTCTTGAGCGAGCTCCTGCATCGTCGGCGAATAACCATGGGCAAGGCGGTGAGCCCGGATCAATTGAACGATTCGGAGCTGCTTGGGAGTGAGATTCATCGGGGTTCTCCTGTAGGACTACGGTGCGGGTGGGCCGCACGACATCGAATACACAAGGACCGGCCGCGCAGCCAAGAGGCGCAATCGCCAGTGGGGGGCGAAGCTGCTCGAAGAAGCGGTGCACTTGACGAAGGGCCGCCAGTTGACCCTTGAGCCAGGCTCGGGCGGCGGCATGTAACGCGGTCGGACCGGGCCAGGGAACGACCGGCTCGCGCGTGGATCCCGCCGCCGCCGCTGCTAGTGCCTGCGGGCTGAGCACGACGCGGTCGATTCCAAGGAGCCGATCCAGCAGTGTTCGCGGCCCAACCGTTGTTGCGGGCGCCGGTCGCGTCGCTCGATCCATCCCCCGGCGTTGGCGGGCGAAGCGCGGGTCGGGGCTGTCTTGCTCGGCGGAGGGCCGATCGGCCTGCTCCTCGGCGTCTTGGGGCGTCTCATCCCCGCAAACGGCGAGGAGCCTTGACCCCCGCGGAACGTAGCGGGTCGTGTAAACCCCGCCTGGGCCTGTCGTTACAAGAGGAAAGGACATCCACTACTCCGTCGCGGGGGCCGTCGCGCTCGGTCTTGCTGGACCGAAATCCGCTCGATTCTCATGGCCAACTCGACCAGACTCCTCGCATCGCTGCACATTGGGCGCGAGAAACTGTTCGGAATATGTTACCCCCAACAACACCCGTAAGGCAAGCCGCCGTCCACACCTAATTTGCATGGGCGGCAGTCGCCTCCGAGACATCCTCCAGCGTCGCGGATTGGGTGGCGTCGATGCGGTTCAGCCTGTGAAAACCGGCCCGCCCGAACCTGACGGAACACCGCTGGGCTAGGGCCACGGGGTGTTTTTTTGGCCGAACGCTTTTTTCTTGACAGCGACATTTGGCCCCTGTAGTTTGCGGTTCGGACTGATGCCCCTTTGGGGCGAAAACGTGGGTGTCGTAACCAGGGAAGGCTCGCGGCAGCCATAGGGTTGTTTTTGTTTTCCTTCGCCGAACGGCTCGGCGGGGAACTGCACCGCGAATAAATCTTCTAAGGAGAGAGAAGTATGGGTATGACATTTTCAAGGCTCGGCGCTATGGCCGTAGCGACCCTCGTCGTGGCGGGGGCGGCCCAGGGTGGTTCTGTCACCGAGATCGATCCCTTCGTGGGTCACTTCACGGAGACTTGGGAGGGGTTCCTCAACTACCAGCAGGATCCCGATTTTTATCTTGACAACCCAACGGCGATCATGGGCGGCATCGGCTCGATCGCGAATGCTTGGATGGTTGTCTACGAACCGGGGGCGGGGGCCACTTTCGGACTGGGCAGCTCCGGCTCCGCCCAGGTGTCTGACGGCACGAAGGGCATGGGCGTGAACAACGCGAATCAGACCGTCGTGATCACCTTCGAGTTGCCGATTTTTAGCTTTGGCGCCTATTGGGGCGCTGCCACCGATGCCGGGTTCCCAAACCCCAATACCGTCGACGTCGCCTTCTACGATTTCAACGGCGGTCTGATTGACGCAGTCGCGTTCCAGTATTCGCACAGCGATACTGGTGACGGGGGGTTGGATTGGCACGGCTGGAGTTCAACCACGGCGATCGGCAGGGTCGAATTCAGCAGCGACTTTTTGGTAATCGATGGCCTGCAGGTTCTGGTGCCGGCCCCGGGCGCGGTGGCCTTGCTGGGGCTGGGCGGTCTGCTCGGGTTCCGCCGACGGCGTCGCACGACGTAGGGCGGAGCACCGAGGCTCAGACGTACGCCTACCAGGGTCACCCGCTTGGGTGACCCTGTCTTTTTTACAAGGCCCCGAAGTCGTGTCCCGGCGAGGCCGTACAATCCCAGTCGGGAATTGAATGTGACCGCGCTGATCCGACCCCCTACGCTTGGGCATGTCGGGTCAATCCTCGCTCCCTGTGTCCATAGTCCCAGAGCCGATTGCCGAGGGATTGTCGGCGCTTTGGACGCTCGACCCGGCGGTGACGTTCCTCAATCACGGGTCGTTCGGCGCGACGCCGCGGGTGGTCCTGGAGGCGCAGTCCGCGTGGCGGGCACGCTTCGAGGCCCGGCCGATCGAAATGTTGGATCGACGGCGGGCCGAGCTGCTGGCTGAGACGAAACACGTGGTCGGTGACTTCGTCGGCGCGACGCCCGATGACTTTGGTTTCGTCACCAACGCGACAGGCGGGATCAACGCCGTTCTTCGATCCCTTCGGTTCGAAGTGGGTGACGAGATTCTCACGACGAATCACGTGTACCACGCCATTCGCCAGACGATTCGTTACGTCGCCGAGCGGGCCGGCGCGCGATCGATCGAAGTGGATATTGACCTGCCGATCGCGTCACCCAACGACATCCTAGCTCCGATCGAAGCGGCGCTGAACGATCGGACACGTCTCGTGGTCATTGATCACATCACTTCGACCACGGCGGTCGTTTTTCCGATCGACCGGATCATCGACGTGTGCCGGCAACGCGGGGTGGACGTCCTCGTGGATGGCGCGCACGCTCCGGGCATGATCGAATTGGATATCCAGAGCCTTGGCGCCGCGTATTATGCCGCCAATCTGCACAAATGGGTGTGCGCACCGAAGGGCGCTGCCTTGCTTTGGGTGCGGCCGGATCGGCACGGCGGCATCCACCCCAACACGATCAGTCATTTCCTGAACGAGGGGTTGGCCGTGGAATTCGGATGGCAGGGGACACGCGACATCACGGCCTGGCTCTGCGCCAAAGACGCGATCGAGTTTATGGCCGGCATCGGTTGGCGGCGCATCAGACAGTACAACCACGATCTGGCCGTCTGGGTGCAGGCAATGCTCAGCGCGCGGTGGGGGGTCCCACCCAGTACGCCGAGGGACGGGTCAATGCTCGGGTCGATGGTTACGATCGTTCTGCCCGACGAGGCGAAAGTCGCCGGTACCGTCGAGGCCTTCCAAGCGCGACTGTATGACGAGCATCGGATCGAAGTCCCCGTGCTTCAGTGGAACCGGCGCTGGTGGGTTCGGCCTTGCTGCCAAATCTACAACACGGCACAGGACTACGAACGGTTGGCCGAGGCGGTTGTAACGCTGTGCGCGGCGACGGGCCGATAGGCAACGCGGAGAGCACCGATGCGTTCGTTCGATCAATTCCTGAAGGCCTGGAATCAGCTGGCGCTCGTTCGACGAACTGAACAGCATCGCCAGCGACCCGTAACGGAGCTACGGCTCGATCATGTGATAGGATTCTCTCTGGCGGCTTGGTACTATCTCAGGTGAATGAAAAAGGCGTTCACAATTTCTATCGCCCTTGGTGCAGGAGCCCTTGTGGTTGCCGGGGCGTTGTGGTTTACCGGGGATGAACCACTGCCGCCCCCGCCGCCGCCTTTCCCGGCCGACATGTCGATTTACGACCCGACTTTGGTAGACGTACTTCAGCAGACCGCTCAGCACGTGCGCGACGATCCGCGCGATGATGAGATGCGAATGCAATTGGGTATGGTCTACGAGGCGAACCAAATCTATCCGCTCGCTGAGCAGACGTATCGACAGCACCTCGATCGCAATCCGGAAGATGCGCGTTCATGGTATCGACTCGCGATGGTCCACGAACAAGATGGACTCATTGAAAAGGCAATCGAGGCCATTCGACATGCGGTTGAGTTCGATAACAAATATGCACCGATCCAATGGCGTTTGGGGTTGTGGCTCTTCGATGCCGGGCGAATCGACGAAGCCTACACCGCGTTTATTCGAGCGACCGAGATCGGTCCCGGTGAGCCGGCCGGGTGGTACGGCTTAGCAAGGATCGCTCTTGCGCGGAACGAGCCACGGCGGGCTATTGAAATTATCGACGCGCACCTGCTTCAAGGAGACGTAGCACCTCGCGGATATCAATTGCTGGGCCGCGCGCACATGCTGCTGGGAAATCCCGAGAAGGCCAAGGCTGCCTTCACCCAAACCACCACCGATAGGCTGCGCTGGAACGATCCTTGGACGACACACGCCATGTCCTATCAAGCCGGCGCAACAGCAAAGCGCGAATTGGCCACCCGATACATACTCAAGCGCGACTTCCAAAAGGCGATTCCGATCCTTGAGGATCTGATCAAGGATAAGCCCGACGAACTCCCACTGCTTTCGCAGCTCGGCCGGGCGTATGCAGCGATCGGCCAGCCTCGCCGCGGTAGAGCCGTCTTGGACCACGCCTGGAAAGCCAACCGCCACAGTTTTCAGATCAACTACGGTCTTGCCGAGGTCATCGCAGGGACGCCGGAAGCAACACAGCACGACCTCGATCTTGCGCTGATGTACGTGCGTCGCGCGATCGAGTCCAACGCATCGTCGAGCCTCGCGTTCACCGCCAAAGCGATGATTCAGTTCCGTCGCGATCGTCCCGACTCAGCGATCGTTGCGTTTAAACATGCCTTCGAACTCGATTCGCGCAGAACCGATCAACTTGTCAATGCCGGATTTATCGAATGCGATCTCAAGCACTACGCCGATGCTCGTGTCACGTTCGAGACCGCAATAAGTCGATCGCCGAACCTTGCGGACGCCTATGTGGGATATGGAATCGCACTAGCGGAACTTGGGCAAGTTGACGAAGCGTGGGCCGCTGTGACACGCGCGCAGGAGTTTGAGTCGGTCGACCGTAGACGCCTTGCAATCGCCCTGAAGCGTCTCGAACAATTGCAACGAACAGGACGGCCCAATGCTCCGCCGCGCTGAGACCGATTCCTCTCAGAACTCACGGTTCGCCTCGTCAACTGCGCGAGCAATCGGCTCAGTTCTGTGCGCAGCTGGTCTTTGGGCGTGCGAGGGCGCGAATCAATCGCCTCCAGCAGCCCAAACTGCAGCAGACAGATCCGAGCCGTGGTTTGAAGAAATCTCCAACAGCGCAAATCTCACATTCGTGCACAAATCCGGCCACGTCGAACGTGACTACTTTCCCGAGATCGTGGCCGGCGGCGCAGCGCTATTCGATATGGATGGCGACGGCGACCTCGATGTCTACCTCGTTCAAAGTTCCAGCCTCACTAAACCTCCGGAAGACCGCGCGCCAAATCGCTTATACGAAAACCAAGGGGACGGAACATTCATTGACGTCACCGAAGGAAGCGGCGCTGATGATCGCGGCTATGGAATGGGCGTCGCAGCAGGCGACTACGATAACGACGGCGACGTCGATCTGTACATCACCAACGTCCAGGAGAACGTGCTGCTCGCGAACGATGGGACCGGCACCTTCACAAACGTCACTTCGGAAGCGGGCGTCGGTGATGCGAATTGGTCAACAAGCGCTGCATTCGTTGACATTGACCTCGATGGTGATCTTGACCTGTTCGTCACAAACTATGTGCATTGGACGCTCAACGATGACATTGTTTGTCGCTTTAAGTCCGGCGAGTTGGATTATTGCGGCCCCAATTCGTATGACGCTCCGATTCCCGACGTGCTGTACATCAACAACGGCGACGGAACCTTCACCGACATTTCCCTACAGGCGGGATTCCGCACCGCGTTTGGCAACGGACTTGGCGTTGTTTGTGGTGATGTAGATGGCAACGGACTGCCCGACATCTTCGTTGCAAACGATCAAATGGCCAATCAACTTTGGATCAACATCGACGGAACATCGTTTGAAGATCAAGCAATGCTTTATGGTTGTGCTGTAGATCAAAACGGCGACGCCAAGGCGGGGATGGGCACGACCGCAATCGACTATGATGACGACGGCGACCTGGATTTGTTCGTCGTAAACCTCCGAGCGGAGCCTGATTCGTTGTATCGAAATCAAGGCGGTTATTTTACGGACGATACCTCAGCCGTGGGTCTCGGATCAATCAGCCAACCCTACACGCGGTTTGGCATGTCAATCACGGACTTTGATAATGATGGCTGGCTGGATATGTTCATCGCCAACGGCCGTGTCTCGCGCTTGACCGGGTCTTCCCGGTCGGCGCAGGACGCTTATGCGGAGCCGAACCTTCTGCTGCGTGGTGATGCCGCCGGCCGATTCGCCCAAGCAACACCGGCGGGCGGCACGGCAGAGGCGATTATCAAGACCAGCCGAGCGGCGGCGTTCGGCGACATCGATAATGACGGTGCAATTGATATTTTGGTTGTGAACCGTGACGCGCAAGTCAGTTTGCTTCACAACATTGCTCCCAGCCAGGGGAACTGGATCATGTTCCGCGTTGTTGATGAGCAGAATCGTGATGCAATCGGCGCGACCGTGCGGTTATCGGTCGGCAATCGACGAATCTCGCGCGACGTGCGCACCGCCTATAGCTATTGCGCCGCGAACGACCCGCGGGTTCACGTCGGCCTCGGCTCGATATCCCAAATCACCGATGTGTGCGTCCGCTGGATCGACGGAACCGTGGAATCGTTCGGCCAATTCAGCACGAATCAGATCACTACGCTTCGGCGCGGCCAAGGCGACCTGTAACGACCGCGCTCGACTCGTTCGGGTGCAACGATGGAACCATCAGCGGTGCGTGGTACGTTTCCGGACAGGCTAACACCGCCCTGTCCTTTGATGGTAGTACACATGATGGCAACGTCCCGAACGACCCGTCGCTCGATTTGACCGACGGCACGCTCATGGCCTGGATACGTCCGGCGTGAGTAGGCAACTCTGGGTAATCGGGTTGACCATCGGTGCTGTGTACCACGAGCCACGCCACGGCGGATTCCAAGCAACATAAGCGATGTGCGATATGCCACTAGACTCGTTTAGCCGCGAGCCGAAGGCGAGCGCTGAAAGAAGGCGCGTTTAGCCGCAGGCTTGTCCCTGCGGGGCATGGAAGAAGGAATCGTGGCACCCAGTCTAATACGAATCCCAAATAATTCTCGTGCGTTTCGCGGGTGCCATGTTTCATCCGCGACGCGTCGGGATGAAGCATGCTTTGCCCTATCGGGCCAAAGCATGGCACCCGCCTGTGGATCAATTGCGATTCGTCTGAGTCCTAACTCCCTCCCTAGACCAATGCAACAACGGCCGCTCCTTTGAAGTGGAGCGGCCGTTTGTGTGAACTATTCTCTCCAGCAAGAAGATGCTGTGGTGACTTACGCTCGTCGCCTGCGTCTTCGGCCACCAGCAAGACCTGCCAGGCCGAGCAACGCTGCTGTTGCTGGTGCGGGGACCTTGAATTCCATAAGCAAGGCAAGATCCTCGTTGTTGTCGAATCGGTGACCCCAAGATGCATTATTAAAGTCGCCAAGGTTCTGCTCGCCGCCCGTGTTTACGAAGACGAATTCACCAGGCGCGTACCAATCATTCGGGCCATTGAATTCCGTAGCCCGCATCGTTCCATTACCGCTACTTGGGTAAGAGAACGTATCAAAGACTACGAATAGACGTTCGCCAGGCGTCACCGAAAGGTTCGGATTAACGCTCGTAAGAACTTGGCCAGCGCCGGCCGCTACCGTCTGCATTCCGCTGTTGTAACGGATGTCGGTCATATCGGGCTCAAACCCCAGACCGGCGCCACCCACTCGATCGCCCGTGATAAGCACATTGAACAAAATGTCGCCGCCACTTGCCCAAGTCGCACGCATCTCGATCAACGAAAAAAGCACGTCGTCAGCAATTACCGACTGGGCGTAGATAACCGAATTCGGCCAACCCCATGTGGCTTGGTCGAACTCATTCGGATCTTGCGTAATGTCAATGACGCTGCCGAACGCAGACGAGGTCCAGGCCAGCAGCAATCCGCCAACCAACGCGATTCTGGAACATTTCATATCACATTCTCCTTTTGTACGAGCAACGCTCGACTGCCTAAGGGCATTTACCACTCCAACTAATTTGACCGAGAGCAGTACCCCGCCAGTGTGTGGCGGCCAGGAAGCGTTGTACCACGCTCTCTCGCATCTGGCGAACTGACACCGTGTGGTCAGATCAGCAGCCAGTATCAAACGAACGGTCAGGCCTGTCAAGACTTCTTCTGGTCCTTTTTCAAAGAAAACTCACCAGGTCCAGGCACTGACTCACTGCGATTTGACCGAAAGGCCCAAGCTTGTAAAGCTGGGTAAACAAGCAGTTTGGGGAAGTTCAAGGGCCGGAAGCTGGCCGCCCCTCCCAGGACGCCGAGCGATTGCCTCCAAATCTACAACACGGCGCACGATTACGAGCGGTTGGCCGAGGCGGTTGTAACGCTGTGCGCGGCGACCGGCCGATAGGCAACGCGGAGAGCACCGATGCTTCCGTTCGATCAATTCCTCGAGGCCTGGAATCAGCCGGCGATGCGGCATGCGATGGTCGGGCACTTCCCGATCGTCCTGTCCGTGATCGGGCTGCCGTTTGTAATCCTGGCGGCGATGTGGGGACGCCGGGTAAAGAGTTTGCGCTGGATCGCGGTGGCGACCTATCTCCTGCTCGTGATCAGTGCGTACGTGACGCGCAACGCCGGTAATGCGGCGCACGACGCCATTGCCGGTTCGCTTTCTGACGAAGCGCACGAACTGTTGGAAGAGCACGAGGACCTCGGCGACAACGTGTGGCTGCTCGCGTTGATCCCCACCGTGTTCCTGGGACTGAGCTTCGTGCCCAAGCCGAAGGTGCGCCACCCGGCGGCGTGGCTGGCGGTCATCGGGGCTCTGGTCACAGCCGCTCGTATCGCCGAAACTGCGGATCACGGCGGCCGACTGGTCTACGAACATGCGGCTGGAACTCCCGATCAATGGGCGCTCATGTTCCCGGCCGGCGAGTCAGAAGCCCAGCCGACCGACGATGCGCGGCTGACGTTCTTCCGCAATCAAGTCCGCCCGATCTTGGCCGAGTATTGTTGGGGTTGCCACAATCCCAAACGGTACAAGCGGGCCGGCGGTCTCGATCAGACCTCCATCGCGGCGCTCCTGCGAGGCGGCATGTCGGGGCAACCCGCCGTTGTTCCCGGCCGACCGTCCGACAGCTTGATGATCCAGAAGCTGCGCCACGACGATGAGGAGGAGCGCATGCCGCCGGGCGACGACCCGCTCCCGGAGGCGTTGATCGGGACCCTGGAGCGCTGGATCGCCGAGGGGGCGGTGTGGGAGCCGCCCGATGAGGCGTCGCCCGCAAGCCCGGAGCCGGACGAGCGACCCTAACGTGGTCCGCCGGTTGGGTACAGGCGCACGCTCACCGTGGCGTCTTTGAGGAGCCTGAGGTTGGTCGGTCCCAGAAATCGCGCCGCCATCGTCAAAGCAGGCCAGTGTTACAAGGCTGGTAACCTGAGCCAGGCTCAGGAACTGTGCCGGGGAGTCCTCAAACGTGACAAGCGCGACGCTGACGCGATTCATCTGCTCGGGCTGATCGCCTTCCAGAACGGCGCGTTGGACAAGGCGACGTCGTATTACAAGAAGTGCGCCGATCTTCGGCCTCGCGAGCCCCGCTTTCCTTATCTCTTGGCCAAGGTAAGTGTCGTCCAGACGCGACTTGATGAGGCGCTGCGGCGCCTGGACGCCGCGCTGAAACTGGACCCCGGATACGTGCCGGCCCTGACTTGGAAGGCCGTGGTGTTTGAGCGATCCGGACGGTATGACGACGCGCGAGCCCTCGTACAGCCGTTTGTCGAAGCGGGAACCGAAGACGCCGACATGGCCGAGGTCTACGCACGGCTGGAATTACAAGCGAACCGACCTGAGAACGCTCTGGCCGTTATTTCCCACCAGTTGGCACAGCCGCAGCTGCGCCCTCTGTCGCGACAGGTGCTGACGTTCGCACGGGCCAAGGCGTATGAGAAAGCTGGAAACATCGACGACGCGTTCGAGGCCTATCAACAAGCCAACACCCTGCTGGCGGCGCAGTTTGATCCGGACGCATACGTCGCCCAAATAGACGATCTCATCGCCACGTTCTCGACGGAGACCCTCCAGACGCTACCCAGAGCGACCAACGACTCCCAGTTGCCCATCTTCATCGCTGGTATGCCGCGCTCCGGCACGACGCTCGTTGATCAGATCATCGATGCCCACCCACAAGTGCATGGTGCGGGCGAGATCACCGATCTGGAAACGATCGTGTCGACGCTTGCGGAATCGATCGGTTCGTCACTTGCCTATCCGCAGTGCATCACGCAGCTCACACCGCGATCCGTTGAGGGTCTCGGACAAACCTACCTCAATCGTGTGCGGAAGCTTGATCGCGCTTCGAGCCGAATCGCCAATAAGAGCTTGGAGAACTACAAGCATCTGGGGGTGGTGGCGTTGCTGCTGCCCAAGGCACGCGTGATTCATTGCCGGCGAGATCCGATGGACACTTGCCTGTCGTGTTATCTGAGCCATCTCATGCCGGCAAAGCATCCCTATGCGGCTGACCTGCGACATATCGGCCTCGTGTACCGGCAGTACGAACGGCTCATGCGGCACTGGCAGACCGTCTTGAATATCCCGATCATGGACGTCAGCTACGAAGAACTGATCGCCGATCAGGAACGCGTCAGCCGAGAGATTATCGAATTCTGTGGACTTCAATGGGATGCGCAATGCTTGGCATTCCACGCGTCGGGTCGCGTGGCGATGACGCTGAGCTACGACCAAGTGCGATTGCCGATCTACAGCTCCTCCATCGGTCGTTGGCGGCGGTTTGAGCGCCACCTCGGCCCGCTTCAAGAGGCGCTGGCCGAGAACGGCTGACCGCGGCACACGATCGGCCTCTGGAGCAGCGAACGACTCACCCCAAGGCGGTGTTGGCACCTATCGAACGAAGGCTGAGACGACGGTCTCAAAGAAAACCGGCCCGCGAGTTTCGCGGGCCGGTGTACGTGCATCATTCATAGCTCAAACCGAGCCATTTCGTTCTCGTCGTTACTTGCGGCGACGACGTCGGGCACCGACAAGGCCGGCGAATGCGAGCAAGGCCATCGCGCCAGGTGCGGGAATAACCTCGCCCTGTAACGAGAAACTGGCGTCGTAAAACGCGCCAAAGATGTCGGAACCCGGGACATAATCCGGGCCGGAAAGATCCGGATACAGTACCCAGACCTGATCTCCGATGAGATTGTCTATGCCGGATGTCAGCTGAAAGCCGTTTTCGATCCCCTGGGGCTGCATGGCCACCCAGTAGGTCGTGTCCGCGTCCAGCGCGACCGGCGCGATATCGACGCTGAAGACGACCTCAGGACGGCCGAAGTACTCAACACCGGTCAGAAACTCACTGCCCAGAGCCACCGTCTGATCAGAGATGACCGAGCCGGGGCCACCGCCAGGAGCGTCGTCCGCATAGATGATGACGCGGAAACCAAGGGATTGACCAAGGCCCGCTCCACTATTCCAGAGGTAGC
>JADFNO010000101.1 GCA_022563315.1 Planctomycetota bacterium
GCGGCGAATCGGGGCCAGGCGCGCGACCAATGCAGAAGGAATGGGTCACACAGATACGCGAACGCTGTATCGCGCAGGGCGTGCCGTTCTTCTTCAAACAATGGGGTGGAACAAACAAGAAGGCGACAGGGCGCGTGTTGGACCGCCGCACGTGGGATGAGATGCCGCTCGTGTTATCGGATAAGTTGGGAAAGAGACCGTATGCCACACAAAGCGGATAGCTCATTCTTCGACGCCAAGAAATATTGGTCTAGACGCAAGGATCTGTTACTCGGGTACTATCTCGTACCATACCTCGCCAAGATTGCCACACAGCGGCGACCAGTATTGATCGTTGATGCGTTCGCTGGGCCAGGAAAGTTTGGGGACGGCGAGGCGGGATCACCGCTGATTATTTGCGGTACTGTTCAAAAAGCGAATAGCAAACCGCTTCCAGTGGAAGTTACGGTTTTGTGCATCGAATCTGTCAAGGAACTGCACGGCCGTCTGGCCAACCTTCTTGAACAATTCTCATTTGCCGAGGCACACCATGGTACGTTCCTTGACCACTTGCCAACAATCGAGCGCAGGGCATCCTCCCATAGCATCTTCTTGTACGTGGACCCGTTCACTGTCGAAGGCTTGGACTGGGAGGCCATGGATAGACTCTTCAAACACGTAAGCTCAGGCGTGAGCGTCGAGGTTCTACTGAACCTCAACTCAGCGAGCCTCGTTCGCCGCGGATTGGCCGCATTGAAGCTGCAGGTTCCAAGCGTTGATACGAGGTATGAGGATGACCGACCGCTTGATGCGACCGACGTAGAACCCCCTTCTCTCACACGGCTTGACGCCGTCATGGGCGGGAAGTGGTGGCGAGACGTTCTGAAACAGACACCCACATTCGCCGCGCAAGTAGATGCCATTGTTAATGGATACTGTGACCGCTTACGAACCCGCTTCAAAGAAGTTTGCTCACATCCTATTAAAGCCCTTCCTAACCATACAATCCCTAAATATTACCTCATTCTTGGTTCACGCTCAGCACATGCACTGCGCCTGATGAATGACGCAATGGTAAAGAGTAGTGAGATGCTCGCTGATCTTGCAAAGCCTACTGAGGCAACACTCTTCGAAACACGTTCCTTTGATCTGGTCCCCGACGAATCACGACTACCCGGTCTAGTACTGGCGAGCCTGAGTGGGCAGAAACAACGCGGAACACTCATTATCGATGTCATCAGAGTGGCAACTGGCGACTACTCGTCGACCCAGATCAGGCAAACAATCAATGCACTCATCAAGAAGGGAATTATCCAATCGGAAAGTGGCCGGTCGAAAATCCCCGACAAGGAGTTGGTTTGGCGCGTTAAATCCTCAGCCGAGTAGTTACCGTTCTTGATGCCACCGTGCGGCTCGGAGAGCCGCCGCTAAACATCTTCCTATCGTCTGCGTGCTCTGCGAACTCGGCGGCTCTGCGGTGAATCTTCTTGCTTGCGACGCGGGGCAAGCCCCGCGGCTAAATGGGAATCGTTGGGAGTCGGGGATCGTCAGGTTCGGCTTGCGCTATTCATCTGACTCACGCGCCGCGCGATCAGTAACGCCAACTCCAGCGCTTGCTCGTAATTGAGGCGCGGATCGACTTGCGATTTATACGCGCGGGAGAGGTCGGCTTCGGCGAGTCCGCGCGCGCCGCCGACACATTCGGTCACGTCCTCGCCGGTGAGCTCGATGTGGACGCCGCCAAGATACGTCCCCGCGTTGTCGTGAATCTCGAACGCTTGCTCGATCTCAGCGAGGATGTGATCGAAGTTCCGCGTCTTGACGCCGTTGGCGGTGCGCTGCGTGTTGCCGTGCATGGGATCGCAACAAAACAACACGGTCTTGCCGGTCTCCTTGACGGCCTCGATCAGCGGCGGCAAACCCTTGGCGATCTTGTGAGCGCCGAAACGATGGATCAGCGTCAACCGACCCGGCTCATCATCGGGATGAAGATCATCCAACAGGCGCAGCAGAATCTCGCGCGTCATCGTCGGGCCGATCTTGACGGCGATGGGATTGGCGATCCCGCGGAAGTACTCGACGTGTGCCCCGTCCGGATCAGCGGTGCGCATGCCGATCCAGGGAAAGTGCGTGGCGAGGTTATACCAGCCGGTGCGGCGCGGAACTTGGCGGGTCTGGGCCTGTTCATACAGCAGGTGCAGACCCTCGTGGCTGGTATAGAAATCGACGCGGTTGATCTCGCCGATACTCGTTCCCGCCAGTGTTTCCATAAACCGAAGCGAGTCGCCGATCGATTCGACGATACGTTGATACTCGGCAGCGCGGGGTGAATGCTCGACGAACGCGAGGTCCCAATACTCTGGGTGATGCAGGTCCGCGAACCCGCCGTCGATGAGGCTGCGAATGAAATTGAGCGTGAGGGCCGAACGCTCGTACGCGCGCAGCATCAACTCAGGATTGTGCGTGCGATCGGCTTCGGTGAAGGGTAAGCGGTTGATCAAATCGCCTCGATAACTGGGGAGCGTCACTCCGTCGCGGGTCTCGGTATCTTCGGAGCGCGGTTTGGCGTACTGCCCGGCGAATCGCCCCACGCGGATGATGCGCTTGCGCGTTCCGTGCACGAGCACGAGACTCATCTGCAAGAGGATCTTGAGCTTGGCGGCGATGTTGGATGATTCACACTCCTCAAGACTCTCGGCGCAGTCGCCGCCTTGCAGCAGGAACCGTTGGCCGGCCGCAGCCTCTGCTAGCTGTGATTTCAGCGACTCGATCTCCCACGAGGTAACCAACGGCGGAAGCTTGGCGAGTTGCTCCACGGCGCGATCGACGGCCTCGAGGCAGGGATAGCTAGGCTGCTGGGTCGCCTTCCTCGATCGCCAGGATGTGGGAGACCAACACTGTGACATCGCACCAAAACCTGCTTCGGCCCGGCCGGCCTGTCACGATCCATCGTCAGAACCGGCTTGGGGGTGGATCAGTTTAGACGGGAATGGCCGATGCACGCCTCGGAGGGTGATTTAAGGGAGAGGCGTTGGGGTTTACGTGCGGTACGACCCGGACCTTCCTCGCTCGCTGCGCTCGTTCGTCAGGTCCGGCTTCGGGGGAGGGAGGCTCGGAGATGGGCGCAAAAAAACCCCGTCGCCAGAGTCCGGCACGCCCGACCGACTCTGCCAGTGCGACGGGGAACGATACAACGTCACGATAAGGGGCAAAAAGCAGCGATAACAACCCGGCTTGGGATGCTGTTCGCAGCGTTGGTCCAGGCGGTTGCACGGCTCAGCCGATGAAATCGAAGCGGGGCCCGGGCCAATCAGTTTTAGGCCCCGGTCCCAAGTGCGGGCGACAGGAGTCGAACCTGCACGGGTTGCCCCACGGGATCCTAAATCCCGCGCGTCTACCAGTTCCGCCACGCCCGCGGCGAGTTAGAGAGTAGGATTATGGACGGGTCGAGTCGCATGGGCAACAAGAGGTTTCGGTCCCAGGAGTGAGCACCATGAGCTTCAGCACATTTGCCGGCACCGCCATCGTTCCCACGCTCAGCCGTATCGTCCTGTGCGCTGCGTTCCTCCCCGCCGGGTGGAACAAGGTGATGGACGAGACCACGTTTTCCGGGGACGACGCCCAGCGGCTCATCCAGCTCGGGGTGATCGACGCGGAACCGCAGGCACACATCGGCCTGAATCGATCGATCGTTCCCGCCTCGTTCCAGGACGAAGAAGCCGGCGACGATCAAGCTCCGGACGAATCGCCCGAGCCCCAGGAGCAACCCGCCGTCACCGCCGACGAAGCCGAAACCACGCCCAGTGAGCCCGCGACGTATACAGCCAAACCACTGCACGTCATCACGTTGATGCTGGACAAGGCGGGTTGGCCCGCACCGGTCTGGATGGCCAGATTGGCGGCGTTCACGGAATTGGTCGGCGGCGGGCTGCTGTTCGTCGGATTGTTCAGCCGGTTCTGGGGGCTGGGGCTGGCCATCGCCATGGGCGTGGCATTTTACCTGACCTCGTGGAATCTCCTGTTGGACAGCCACCTGTTCGACCTGAAGGTGCCTGACTTCAACCGGATGTTTACCCAGACCGGGCTGTTTGTGCTGGCGTTCGGCGTGTTCCTGACCGGGGCGGGGCCCATCAGCCTGGACCGGGCGTTGTTCCGCAAGACCGTCGACGAGGATGACGACGAGGACGAGGACGCCTGACCGGCGAGAGCGGTCGTGCCAAGCGGGGTCTGAGCACCTATGCTAGAGCCGCCGCTGCATCGCCCCACAGTGCGCGGTCGTCGGAGCGCTGGCCGTGCCGCGAGAATCGTCCCCTTCCACTGATCATTCCAGCCAGCCCGGCCGGTCAACACAACGACTGGCTGTCCTGGGGGCCGAGTCGGACACCGAACGGGCCGTCAAGCGCATCGCCCCCTGGGCGGTCTCGGTGGCGCTGCACGCGGGCCTGGTGGCATTGGGCTTCGTGCTGACGTGGACCGTCGTCACGCTAAAGGACGACCACCAGCCGACGCTGATCGTGGCCGAGTTCAACGCCCTGGCGTATCAGCCGTTGGCCTCGCTCAACGACGACCTCGATACACCCGACGAGCCGCTGACCCCGGACCGGGCCCCGATCGAGCCGTTGGAGCAACTGCTGTCGGAGCAACTAGCGGAGCTGGACGTCGATCCCCTGAGCGTGATCTCCGATGCGGTCGGGCCGTCGCCGTTGATCGAGTTTGCCCCGGACCCGAGCCAGAACGCCGCCACGTTCGTCGGCCTGCGCAGCACGAACGCCCGACGGATCGTGTATGTCATCGACGCGTCCGGCTCGATGATCCGCTCGCTGCAGATTGTCATTCAGGAATTGGCAAGATCGTTGGCGCGACTGACGCCGCAGCAGCGCTTCGGACTTGTCTTCTTTCAGCGCAACGAGGCGCTGATGGTGCCGCCGACCACGCGCCTTCTCAGCGCTACGCCCGATGCGAAAGTGGCGGCGCTGCGCTGGATCGACGAGAACGTCATTCCGGCGGGGCGGTCTAATCCGCTGGCCGCGATTGAGAAGGCGCTGAGCTTCAAGCCGGACGTTATCTTCCTGCTCAGTGACAATATCACCGGCTCCGGAGAGTTCGAGATCCCCCAGGAAGATCTGCTGGCCCAGCTTGACCAGCTCAACCCCAAAGACCCCGAGACGGGGCGGCGCAGCACACAAATAAGTTGCGTGCAGTTTCTGTATCCCGATCCGCTTGAAACGCTGCTGAGAATAGCGCAGGAGCATGGCGGCCCGAACGGATACAAGTTCCTCGACGCCGCCGAGTTGGGACTCACCGCGCCATGAACCGACTCGCCGCCATGCTTTGCCTTGGGTTCGCCCTGACGGGCAGCGCTCACGCCGACAGTGTCACGCTGGACGGTTCCTCGATTCCCCTGCGCGGCTGCACGATCCGCGCGATTCAGAACGGGCGGGTCTATTTCCTGGACCCGATGAATCGCCAGCAGCACCGCGCTTTGAACGAGATCGAAGCGTTGGGTTTCGACGGGCTGGAGCAGCTCGACCGGGCGGAGGCCTGGATCGCCGAGGGACTGTACGCAAACGCGATCGATCATCTGCTGGCGGCGGCGCTTGGGGCCCAGACGACGCTCCAGCGGCTGTGGGTCGAACAGCGACTGGCCCGGGTCCACAACTATCAGGGTGAATATGTCCAGGCTGCCGGTCATGCGGCGGCTGTCTTTTTGATCCAGGACGATCCGTACTGGCAGCGGCTGCGCCCCAGGGGCGAGGTGAACGAACCGACCTACGCGGCGGCGAAGGAGGCGATGGATCTGTTGGCTCAAGCCGGCCGCAACGTCACGTCATCGCAACTTCGCCGGGCGGTTCGCGAAATGACCCAGCGCATCCAACCGGTGCACGATCGACTCGCCGCCGCCTACCAGGGACCGCTGATCGAGCCCGGCTCCACGATCTCCGGCATCTTGAAGTCGCAGATCGACACGCCGCGCAGCCAGACGGCAATCCCCGCTCTACAGGATCAACCCAAGGGCAGCGAAAAACCCGCGCCGCCACCAACGGTCAAGCCGACCAAGCCGACCCCGCCTCCCGCACCGACGCCGACGCCGTCCGCCGGCCCGGACTCAGCCGAGGCGATCGACCGGATGCTGACGGCCCGGCGACCGGTGGATGCGTTGGCGATCTGTGAGCGTGTCGCCCAGGCCCCGGGCGATCGCGACCTGAGCCGGTTCCTGTATCAATATGGGATGGCGCTGACCGATGTGGGGCGGGAACGGGACGCCGCCGTCATGTTCGCCAGGTGCGCGGTATTGTTTGGCGGTTCGAGCTTTGCCGCGCCGAGCCTGATCGAGACGGCGTCGATCTACCAAACGGTGTACCAGCAGCCACGTACGGCGCAGCGCCTCTTGGAACGGGCCATCGCAACCGCGACCGCACAGGGGCAACCCGAGGTCCTCAAGCGAGCCCGAAGACAGCTGGGGACACTCGATGAATGATCCCGCAACCGAGCGGGGCCTCCCCCACGATCACAGAGGGCCTCACCGTTGAGTCGAAAATACCGCGTCCAAATACGATCGGCGCTGCTTGTAATCCTGGTCGGCCTGCTATGCGTGCTCGCCGTGACCGCCGTCGCGACGGCCCAGGGCGACGACCCGACCAGCGGCGTACGCGAATCCGCCGGCGCCAGCAGCTTTGCGGACATGTTCTTCATCGCCCGCAAGACAAATCCCGTGACCAATGAGAAGTCGGTCGAGATCCTCGGCAGCTTCATCATCTGGTTCCTGCTGCTGCTGTCGATGTTGAGCATCGGGTTGATCGGTCACATGGCCATGACCAACCAGCGCAAGTCGATCGTGCCGGAGGGTGTCGTCGCCGAAACAAAGCGCCTGTTGGCCGCGGGGAAATATCGAGAGGCGATGGAGCTGACACGTGGGGACGAGAGCTTCTTCTGCCAGGTCTTGCACGCGGCCCTGCGCCAAGCGAACCATGGCTTCAGCGCCGTCATACGCAGCTTGGAACAAACATCCGACGAGCTGACGACGATCCGCCTGCGACGGATCGAATACCTCAACGTGTTGGGGCAGGTGAGCCCGATGATCGGCTTGTTCGGGACCGTCTACGGCATGATCCTGGCGTTCCAGTCGATCGTGGCCGCCGGCGGCAACGCCGATCCGGTGCTGCTGGCCGGCGGAATCGGCACCGCCCTGACCACGACCTTCTGGGGGTTGGTGGTGGCCATTCCCGCCCTCGCCGGCTACGCCATCATTCGCAACAAGATCGACGAGCTGACAACCGAGGCCACGCTCAGGGCCGAGGAGTTGCTCAACCAGTTTCGACCGAAGCCCGCAACCGAAGCGGCGACCACGAGCAAGCCCAAGCCTCATGGCAAAACCAACGCGTAGACCAAAGGATGCTGGTGACACGAAACCCGAGATTCCATGTGACGTGTCCGGGACCGGTCATCGGGTTCGAACGCGTTCCCAGCGGAACATCGCTTCCTGTTTTTAGCACCAAGATGTCATGAGTATCGCGTGCAAGCGAGGCCCGGCCCAAATTGAGGCGAACCTCACGCCGATGATCGACGTGACGTTCCTGTTGATCGTGTTCTTCGTGCTCGTCTCGCAGATCGTGGAATTGGAGAACGTGGACCTTCAACTGCCGGCCCCGACGGACCCGATGAGCGAGTTGGCCGGGGACGAACAGCGGGCGGTGGTCAACGTGGTGCCCCGACCGGGCGGAGACATTCTCGAATACCGATTGGGCGGACAATCCTATGCGGCGGATCGGCACGGCATTGCGGCGATGACCGCGCGGCTCGCCTCGATGTACCGGAATAACCCGGGGCTGAGCGTCAATCTGCGGGCCGATGCAGGCACGCACTACCGGTGGGTGGAGCCGGTGATGCAGGCCGTGTCCACAGCGGCGCTGCAGTCGGGGCGCGAAATGGCGACAGCGCGGGTCAATCTGGTTGTCGTGAGGGAGGATTGACCTGTGCCGAATGACCCGTCAAGCGCACCGAACCAGCCTCAGCCGACCTTTGCCGCCGGCGAGACGCTGATCGAGCACACTCGCCTTCGGCAACGCCGAGGCCGAGACCGCCCCCGGATCGGATTGAACCTCGTGGCGATGATCGACGTGGTGTTCCTGCTGCTCATGTACTTCATGACCGTGACCGACTTCAAGCTGGGCGAGGAGATCTTCCGGCTGGACTTGCCGCAACGGCAGCCGGGGGCACAAGTGCTCGATCCGTTTGAGCTGGATGAGGAGCCGCTGCGCATCACCGTCCGCAGTTCGCAAATCGGCGACGACGGGTACAGCATCGAATTGAGCGGTCCCTACCGTCCGCCGGCCACGTTTGAGGATCTGTTCCACTTTCTCGACGAGCGGCGGATCAGTGTTCACGCGCCGGGCGGACTGTTCGCCCCGGACCATCCAATCATCGTCGAGCCGATGCGCACGACGCGCTGGGAGCACGCGATGGAAGCGTTCAACGCCGCGGCCCGGGCGCGCTACACGAACCTCACTTTCGCCAAGCCGAGATGAGCGATGACGCAACGGTTTGACAAGAATCTCATTCCCTGGACGCAGACCCATGGATTGGTATCCATGGGCGTCAGGGTTTGTGTGCTCCTCTTAGCAGTTGTGACGAACGTCAGTGCACAGTCGCTGGAGGAGCTACTCGATCAGGAACGGTTCCTTCGAGGCCTCAGTGAGCTTCGGCTGACAGAGATTCTTGAGCAGTACATCGCATCGCATCCGCCAAGCGATCGCATCGAGGCTGCGCAATATCAGATCACGGCGCAGCGCATTCTCGTCAATGAGCCGCAGCGCTCGGTTATCCAACGGCTGGCCGACGCGGAGCGTGTGTTGGAGATTCGAGCTGAGCTGATTCGTGCGTACGCCGACGACCTGCGCCGGCCGGGCTGGCTGGCGGATCAAGCGGCGGATTTGCTGTTCGTCATACTGCCGTTGGACGCCTCGGGGCTCACCCGCCTGTTCGGATTGCCCTCGCCAGCGCAGCTCGCTCAAGCCCAACGAGTAGCGCGACAGATCAACGAGCTGATGGCCGAGGCCGAGCTGGATATCGAGCGCGTGATCCTTCAAATCGAATCCACGACGGACTACGCCAAGTCCATCCCCGCGCAGATGAAGCGGCGAAGACTGTCGGATGAGGAACGTGATCGACGGATTCCGTTCTTTCGCGGGATCGGGGCGTTCCTACATGCTGAGTTCAACGACCACGATGCCGATCGCCGCCGACAGCTTTATGCCCTGGCCGCGGAGCTTCTTGTCCCCTTGGCTGAGCGGCTCGAAGGGGTGACGATAAGCATCGCCCAGTTGTACGGCGGGCTGGCGCTGGCTCGGCTCGGCAAGTTCGAGGCGGCCGACGAATTGTTTGGGCAGATCGCTGCGGATTCCAGGATCGATGCCTCCACCCGATTTGCCGCCAACATGGGCGTGGTCGTGAACCAAATCGTCCGCGATGGTCCGTCCGCAGGATTGGAGGCCCTGGATCAACTGCCGCAACACTACGCCTCCGGTCACGATCTATTCTTCCGCATTCTGATCGCCGACCAGCAGTTCCTGCTGCGGCGCGGACTTGCCCTGAACGAACCCCAGCCGCAGCGCGAGCAGCGTCTAGCCGAGGCATTCGCTTCGTACACCGATCTGCTGGATCGCGATCTCGGTGTTCCGCGCGCGACCGTGCAGGCAATCGTCTTCGCCCGGCTCACGCTCGCCGCATCCGGCGACGTGCCGCTGAATCAACTCCCCGCGTTGGTCTCCGTAGCTCGGGCCCAACACTTGGCCGGTGATGAAAAAACCCGATCACAAGGCATCGAACTCTTTGAGGAGGTTCTGACCCGAGCCGATCTGACCAGTGCTCAACGCGCGGCGGCCGACTTCGGCCTGGCGCGAGCGCTCCTGGCGGACGATCAACGGCTCCCGGCCGTGCGGAAGTTCACACAACTGGCCCGCGAACAGGCGACGGCGCGCGAGGCGGAGCGGGCGATCGAACTCGCAGCGACCATCGCGGCCGAGCTTTATCAGCGATCACCATCGGACGTCGAGGTTCGCGCCGTGCTGGGCGATGCGATCGCGCTACTGCTGGAGCGCTACGAAAACCTCAAGAGCATCGATCGCTGGCGGTATACCGCGGGCCGGTTGGCGCTGACCGAGCAGCGCTTCGACTCGGCGTTGGCGCACTTCGGGGCCGTCACCCCGGATGCCGAGCAGTGGTTGGACGCCCAGTTCATGCAGATCAACGTGCTGCGAACGTGGGCCCGTGGTCAGACGAACCCCGTCGATCGCACGGACCGATACCGGCAACTGCTGGCGATGATCGAGCGCGTACAGCCCATGCTCAATCGAGGCGCGACCTCCGCCGGGAACGAATCACGGGCTGGAACGCTACGGTATTACGGGGTGAGCCTGCGGGTATATGAGGCCCAAGCGTGGCTGGCGCTCGACGAGCCGCAGCGAGCCGCGGTGATGCTGGCCGGGATAGAAGACAATCCGGCGATGGACGGCCCGCTGCTGGCCCTAGCGCTGCTGGCGCGCATCGACGCCTACTACGCCGCCGGGCGCAGCGCCGAGGTTCCGCGTGAACTTGACCGACTGTTGACAGTCTCGCCCGACGAAGCCGGGACGGTGCTGGCGGCGATGCTCAAGGCCCGCCAGAGCCGCGTGACCGAGTTGCTCGAGGTGAGTCGCGACGAGCAGGCCGCTGAGCGGGCCCAGCGCGAGCTGCTGCCGCTGGCCGAAGCGATCGGCCGCTGGCTCAAAACGCGCGGCGATAGCGATGAGCCCGCCGTGCGCTTGCGGGCCGCCGACGGGTATCGGCTCAGCCTGCGGTACGAGGACGCGCTGCGGCTGTACGACGAGCTACTGGCGAAACGCCCCAATGCGCAGGAGGCGGTCTTCGGTCAGGCGGAGTGCCTGTTTCACCTCCCCGGCGACCGCGACGCCGAGGCGATGATCATTTACCGCCGAATCGGCAGTGCAGGGCAAGACGGTGTCTACTACTGGCCGGCCCAGTTGCGTATGCTGCAAATACTCGATCGCACCGGCCGTAACACCGACCGGATCGCCCCGCGCATCCGCCGGCTTCGCCAACACGACTCGCAGCTCGGCGGCGAACGATGGCGCCGCGGATTCGAGACGTTGCTCAACAAATACTCATGACCGCAAAGCGTGTGATGACCGAAAAAGATCGTGTCGAGCGATTCGAGGCTGCGTACAACCGCATCGATCACGCGCTGACTGAAATGACCGAGCGGCGCGGACACAGGCAGAAACACCCGTTCGCCGCCAAGGTGCGGATCGCGGCCAACCGGTATCGGCGGTTAGGAAAGTACGTGGATTTTCTGCTGGAGATTGGTGATCTGCGCAACGCCATCGTTCATAACCGCACCGACCAGGACTACTACATCGCGGTGCCCAATGAAGATACGGTCACAAAGCTCGAAGCGATCGAGCAGCGGATGTTCTCGCCGCCGAGTGTCAGTCCGCAGTTCGTGCGCAAGGTCATCACGTTGCGGGCGGATCAGTCTCTCGTTGATGTTCTGGAGCTGGTTCGCAACGATGGGTACTCGCGGTATCCGGTCTACGAGGACAAACGATTCGTCGGCCTGCTCACGACCAATGGGCTGGCCCGTTGGATGGCCGAGCACGCCAAGACGGGACGCCTGGACGTTGATCTGCGTGAAGTCTCGATCGAGGAGGTGGTGGCCGCCGACCACCGCAAGGATTCCGTGGCGTTCGTGGCCCGCAGCGCGCTGCTTGACGATGTCGATGCGATGTTCAGCGACCACAAGCCGTTGGAAGCGGTGATCATCACCGAGCACGGCAAACCGCACGAAACCCCCATCGGCCTGATTAGTCCGGCCGACATCGCCGCGCTGGAAGATTGAGTGTAAAACCGCGACCAGTGGTCGCGTCTTCAAACGGCAGAAAACGCGGCGCTGGAAGATCGAGTGTAAAGCCGCGACCAGTGGTCGCATCTTCGAACGGCAGAAAACACGGCAAGTACGTCCATGGCTCCGCCGCGCCGCTCGGAGAGCGCCCGCTAAACGGGGAAGTCCCCCCACCTCCGCGCAATGGCCCTCTTCCCGTTCCCCCCTCACCCCGCCGGGGGGTTTGATACAATACACCCACACGGACGGTGAACATCGCCACGGATCGGCGCGGGAGTGTTGCGTTGCAATTCGAGGTTCACGGTGTTGACGCGACGACGGGCCGAGACGTAGATCCGTTGATCGTCGAGGCCGACGATGAGGCTGCGGCAACGTCTCGGGCTCGTCAACAGGGTGTGCGACCAACCAGCGTAGGACCATACACACCTCCGCCGCGCAAACGACCGAGCAAACCGCGCCCACGCACCCGGTCGTCTATCCCAGTTGTACTGTTAGTCGCTGGAGTCATTTGCTTCCTAGCCCTTTGGGCCCGCGCTGCAAATAATGTGCAGGTTGACAATCACCGCGAAATCGTTTCGGCCCGGGGTATCGGCTCGACCACCTCGGACGAAGAAAGGCAACGCCGAGCAATAGGTACTCTCGGCATTGTGGTTTGTGGGACAATCCTGATCGTCGGAGCGGCGATTACCCAAGCAATCAACCAGAGCGCCCGCCCGCACGACTGATCGCCTGCGGGCGGATCGCAAGAGTGAACGCGAAGGTCCAGGCACCGAACAGTTCGGCTTGGCGCGCCAGCCAAGCGCGCCAGTTGCCACGATCTAGGTGATTATGGACTTGACGCAGAGCGCGGTAGACTCCGGTTACCCAGGAGGGCTAGGTTAGTCTTCTGGGATGATAGGAATGTCTCTGTATGTCCAAACAGATTCCAGCCCGAAAGTCTTGGTACGCCTACTGGTGGAGATGGACCGCATGGATCGGCGCCATCTTCATTCTCATCACGATCGATCAAATCGATTTCCTCGGAACGCTCTTCCCTGGTTTTAAACAGTGGTTCAAAGATAACGAACCAAGTTGGATGCAATGGTCTTTCGAGGTCCGGGGATTCTCTGTGTCCGTACTGATCGGTAGCATCATCATTGCAACGATCATGCTGTATCTTTCGCTGAGAAAGATAGAGACTGGTCTTCGTGCTGCTCTACTGATTCCTGTAAAAGTTACGTCCTAGCGGCCCTTCATGCCGATGTCTCTTGGCATGAGACCACACGGCACACCCCAATATCTCCAACAACGTCGGTTGCGGGCCATCGCCATGATTCAAGCCGGGCACGGCACCACGGACGTGGCGCGCCGACTGAAGGTGGACCCACGCAGCGTCAGACGGTGGAAGGCGGACTATCGACGCCGCGGCGCGTCCGGCCTTGG
>JADFNO010000102.1 GCA_022563315.1 Planctomycetota bacterium
GCTGCGGCGCGACGGGGCTTCGGCGGGCGTTTAGGGGCGTTGCCCGCACCGGCGCCATGGCCCTATGTTGGTCCTTGGACAAGATCGGCGCGATCTGTCGCACCGTCGAAGATTGCGCGCTCGTGCTCGATGCGATTCGCGGCGCCGATCCCGGTGATCCTTCGTCGATCGATATGCCATACGAGTTTGATGCCACGCGTTCGATCACGGGAATGCGTGTTGGTTATTCGCCCAAATGGTTTGAAGGGGATCGCGTCAATGAACTCGATCGCGCGGCGCTCGATGTAGCGCGTCGTCTCGGGATCGAGCTCGTGGAAATCGATCTCCCTGATTGGCCGTACGGATCGCTCATGACGATTCTGTCGGTCGAGGCGGCGGCGGCGTTCGAGGAGTTGACGCTCAGCAACCGTGATGATGAGCTCGTCTGGCAGGACGCGCGGGCCTGGCCGAACTCGTTCCGCCAGACGCGGTTCACGCCGGCGATCGAGTTCGTACAGGCCCAGCGCTTCCGTCGTCAAGTCATGGAGATGATGGACGAGAAATTCGCGGACATCGACGCGATGATCGGCCCAAGTTATGCGGCATCGCTGTTGTTGATCACCAATAACACCGGCCACCCGTCGCTGACGATCCGCTGCGGATTCAACGACAACGGTTCGCCGCACGGCATCACGCTTCTGGGTCGTCTGTTCGACGAAGGCACGCTGTGCAGCCTCGGCATGGCGATGGAGAAGCAGTTGGGCGTATGGGACAAGCGCCCCGTGATCGCGTGAATCAAGAAGCGCCGCTGAACGGTGGGATTTACGTTTAGCGGGTGACGCGAAGCGTCCCTTCTTCGCACCGCTCGTACGGTGTAACAAACGACCATCGTTGCGGCCTGAGACCCGCGCGAACGGGATTCTCATTCACATACCGAATCGAACGCCGTACGTGGGCCGCACTATCCAGGTAGACCCACCAGCCCTTGCGCGCGCACGGCGTCGGAGTTCGTCCATTGCGATAATGTACATCGGCGAAGGGGTGGATTCCTTCCCGATTCAACTGTGCTGTGGCGGCCCCTTTGAGCTGTTCACATGTTCGCTCTATCGATAAACGGAAGCGCCCAACGATGAGATGGACGTGGTCCGGCATGATCGCACACGCGTGTACCGGAACCATGCTACGGCCGACGTAACCAGCGAACCCAATGGCAATCGCCCTGGCTTGTCGTCCGTCAAATACCACCGGCTGACGCGCAAGCGCCGCTTGCATCG
Organism: Planctomycetota bacterium; assembly: GCA_022563315.1. GTDB lineage: Bacteria > Planctomycetota > Phycisphaerae > Phycisphaerales > SM1A02 > JADFNO01. The sequence continues at coordinate 1,254 of JADFNO010000102.1, forward strand.
CAGCGCGCTGAGAGGGTTCGAAACGACGACCTGCAACCGATCGCCGTGTGTTGGTTTTCGTTGCGGGACCGAATGCAGCCAACTCGTATGCGCGGACAAACTCCGACCAAGAGCCGCGCTGATCGTTAGGGAGCCAGAAGCCGTACGCGCTGAGGATGAGGTGGTAGGCCAATACCATGGCATAACAGTCTACCAAGAAGCGCCGCTGCGCGGCAGCCGCTAAACGAGGGGTCTGTGTTTAGCGGGTGACGCGCAGCGTCCCTTCTTCGACGCGCCGGTCAACCGCGTTGCTCCAACAAACGCGCCGCTTCCTGCACATCCTTGTCGCCGCGGCCGGAGAGGTTGATCACCAGTGTCTGCTTGGGCGACATCGCGCCGGCGATCTTCATGGCGGCGGCAATTGCGTGGGCCGTCTCCAACGCAGGCATGATCCCTTCAAGTTCACTGAGCAGACAAAACGCGTCAAGCGCCTCATCATCCGTCACCGTGGAGTACTCGACGCGCCCCTGGTCCTTCCAGTAGGAATGTTCGGGCCCCACACCCGGGTAGTCCAGCCCGGCTGAACATGAGTGAACCGGCGCGGTCTGCCCGAACTCGTCCTGCAGCACATAGCTCAGCGATCCGTGCAACACGCCCGGCTCGCCGTGACACAACGGCGCGGCGTGATCACCGAGGTTCAGCGATCGTCCGCCCGCCTCCACGCCCACCAGTCGCACGTTCTCATCTTCGATGAACGAATAGAAAATGCCCGCCGCGTTGGATCCGCCGCCGACACAGGCGACGATGACGTTTGGCAGACCACCGAATTCTTCGGAACACTGCTCGCGACACTCGTGTCCAATCACGGATTGAAAATCGCGCACGATCATCGGAAACGGATGCGGCCCGACCACGGACCCGAGAATGTAATGCGTGTGCTCGACCGATCCCATCCAATCGCGCATCGCCTCGTTGGTGGCGTCCTTCAGTGTGCGTGAACCGGCTTCGACGACATTCACCTTCGCTCCGAGGAGTTTCATGCGAAAGACGTTGAGGCTCTGGCGGCGCACGTCCTCTGCCCCCATATAGACCTCACACTCCAAACCGAAGTGGGAACACGCGGTCGCGGTCGCCACACCGTGCTGCCCCGCCCCGGTCTCGGCGATCACTCGCTTCTTTCCCATGCGCACGGTCAGCAACCCCTGGCCGATCGTGTTGTTGATCTTGTGCGCGCCGGTGTGGGCGAGGTCTTCGCGCTTCAGATAAATCCGCGCGCCCCCGGCGTGATCGGTCAGACGGCGCGCGAACGTCAACGGCGTGGGCCGGCCTACGAAGTCGCGCATCAACTCGTCAAGCTCAGCTTGAAACTGCTGATCGCCTTTGGCCCGCTTGTAGGCCGCGGCGAGTTGATCGAGCGCGGCGACGAGCGTCTCCGGCACATACCGCCCGCCGTACTCGCCGAAGCGACCGGCCGAATCGGGAAGCTGTGAAAGCGTCGTCATGGCGGCGCTACTGTAGCTCGGTTCGCGCTGCGTGTCAGTGGCAATGATGGCGATGGGATCCGGCCTATGACGTGTCGATGCAACAACTGCCCCGAGCGAATGTGAAAAGGCGACGGCCGGGTTGTCGTGTCCGGTCCGAGTCAGTGGCCGGAGAGATCAAGGATCCCGTTGATCATCGTGTTGATGAAGCCTCCGACGATGGGGATTCGACTGAGTTGGACGTCATCCTCGCGATCGAGCTTAACCTCAATATTGCGGAGCATCGATCCGTATTCTTGCAAGTCTTCGGGAAGCTTGTCTTCCCAACCCTCGACCAGCATCTGGACCTTCTCCAGTTCGTCGCGGTCGAGCCAAAATCCCCCACATGATGTGCAGCGGTCAAGGATGATCCCGGTGTCGCCGCCGTAGTTGAGCGCATCGGTCGTGCCGCCGCATTTGGGGCAGGTCAGATCACGATCGACGTCCGTGAGCTTCACGCCGGTGATGGTCGTCGACTCGGCGATCGCGCGCCGGGCCTGCTCGTCGAACTTCACTTCGCGAAGCCGGACGATTTTGCCGAGTTCGTCGGCGTCGAGCCATTCGCCGTGGCAGTCCGAACAGGTTTCGATCTCGACGCCTTCATATTCGATCGTGGTGAGCGGTTGCTGACAGTTTGGACATTGCATACTCGATCTACCTTCCTTCAAGATGGGCCTGAGGTGAGTAGCGGGGTTATAGTGCAGGTGCGCTCGATCCGCAACCAGCTGACCGTGTGGTGTCGCACAATGCAATCAGGCCTGCCCCTGAACGAGCGGGAATAGGAGCTTGTTTCAGGCACCCAGGAGCTGCCGGATGAAAAACGCCGCCTGGCGGTTCTTTGCATCCGCGGCCATGTTGCCGAACCCCGCATGTTCGTAAGGCGCTCCCGTTCGGTCGTTCGGATCGGATGAACTCAATCAGGCCCGACGATTCTGCGATGAGCTGCGCGACATCTTCTCGTTGGAAACCGTCCGGCCACTTCACGACAGTGAGAAACGGTCGCTGATCGGTGTGGTGTCGATCGATCATGCGCGCATCCTTCGCGTAATGTTCCTTTTTCCACCACCTTACATTATGCCAGATCGGCACGGGCTGTCCTGTCCCGATTGGTCGATGCCGGGACAACATGATGCGCCAACGACGCCAAAACCAGGCCTTGGGGGTTGGAACGCGAGATTTATATTGCAAATCCTCGGAAGTGATGTGATCGATCGCTAGAGCAAACAGCCCGCCAAGAACTCAGCCTGGCGGTTCTTAGCATCGGCCGCGAACTTGCCGAAACCGGCATGCTCGTACTGCGCGCCGGTTCGGTCATAGGTGATCAGCTCTACGAGCTGTGGTTGCTCGTACCGGCTGCGGAGCGCCTCGATAAATCGCGCCTGGCCTTCGTAGGCCACCCATTCATCATGTTGCGCGTGGATCGCTTGAAATGGTATCTCACGCCAATGATCGAGTCGTTGGAGCGGGTCAAGTGTCGAAATCTGCTTCGCATCACAATGATCGAACATCGGCCGGTGTTGTTGGTCTACCCACGAACCACTAGCCGCTTCAACCGATGCGCAGCGAAAAGAGTGTGGTTGACACAGCCGAGCGATCGCCGCCATGCCGCCGCCGGACATTCCACCAATGCCCAATCGCTGCAAATCGAACGCATCGAGTTCGGCCAGTGCGGAGACGACCTGATCGATCTCGTTCGTCATCTGGAGGATCACATCCAATGCCGCTTCGGGATCCTGTTGCGAAGCATCGAAGCGTTCACCGTGCCCGGGTAGATCGACGGCGCACACACCGATCCCGGCGCGAATCCAGCGCAGATACCGCCCGGGATCCAGCTCTTTGTGAACCGTTCGGCCATGCATCCAGATCACGACCGGGACCAGTTCGCCCGTATCCCAATCCGGATGGGCAAGCAGGGCTGGCACACCAGACGAACCAAACCGCTGCCATCGAGCACGGTCGCGCAGCATTGACGGCATTTGGCTGGTCAGATCAACCACGTGGCGAGATTATAACGACCACTCAAACTACGGCTTCACCTCGAGGATCAGGTTGAACGGCGTTTGAGCTGCAACTCTAAATTTCGTGAAGCCACCATCTCGGGTGACCTTTTCGAGCCTCTTAGGCCCAGCTTGCGCACCAAGCGCGAGGCCAACCTCTTGACTCTTTGATGCCGGAGTGCAGATCATCGTTGAGAACGCGTAATACAGCCGTCCAACAGGGTTGAAATTCTTCTCAAGCTTGTCTTCAGCGAACGGCTCAACGAGCATCATCGTGCCATCCGGCTTCAGTGCTTCGAGCGTATGCGCGACGCCGCCGACCGGATCGCCCATATCGTGCAGGCAATCGAAGTACGCAATCAGGTCGTAGTCAGTACCGGGATAATCCTTGGCAGTCGCGACTTCAAAACGAATGTTGTCAAGTCCGGATTCGGTTGCTCGTTGATTGGCCTGCACAACAGATGCCTCATGAAAATCGAAGCCGACGAACGTGGAATTGGGGAAAGCCGCGGCCATGACAATTGTTGACGCGCCGTGTCCGCACCCGATATCCGCTACTTTGGCGCCTTGTTCCAGTTTCTCGACGACACCCTCAAGTGCCGGCAACCATTCATCCACGAGATTGGCTTTGTAGCCGGGTCTGAAGAACTTCTCAGTTCCACAAAAGAGACATTCGCTGTGATCGCCCCAGGCGACGCCCTGGCCGGTCTCGAAAGCTTTCGTGATCTTGGGCTCGTCGAGGAACATCGAGCCAATAGCGTAATACCCGCCGGTCATACACGTGGGGCTGTCGTCGTCGGCAAACACCGCTTGCTGCTCGGGAGTCAAACTGAACCGCTCGGTTGCTGAATCGAACTCGATGTAACCGGAAGCGGCCTGGGCTGCGCACCACTCTCGCACATATCGTTCGTTCGTACCGGTTTGCTCGGCTAACTCTTCGGTCGTAAGTGATCCGTTTGCAGCGAGTTCCTTATACAATCCGAGGCGGTCACCAAGGATGACCAAAGGCGCAACGGCGGCGGCGCCCATATCTCCCAACATTTTACCGAGCAGTGTATCCAGTTTTGATTCGTCTAAAACGGTCATTGTGTTCTCCTTGACTTCCTAAAGGCAATAGTTGTACGGATCGCAGTTGAGGGTGCGGCTATGCTACCACAGGACGATCGGAACGCGAACATTCGTGTCCCAATCAGGAAGAGCGAGCATCACCGGGATCGCGCTGGTGCCACGGCGCTCCCACCGCGCTCGGTCACGCAGCATCGATGGTATCTGTCCGACTAGGTCAACCATGTGGCGAGATGATAGCCAACTGCCACGGTGATTCGGCTCATCAGCCCGCGCCACCTGTACCGGCATCCCCTTGCTTGCGTAGCATGTGCTTCGACGGACCGAGACTCAAGCATGCCCAAGATCATCGCTGGTGAATTTCGATCACGCTCGCTCCGGACCATTCCTGGCTCCGAGTTGACGAGGCCCATGCTCAGCCGGGTCAAAGAATCGGTGTTCGGAATGTTGCACGAATGGTTCGACGGCGCTCGCGTGCTGGATCTGTTTGCGGGCATAGGGACGGTTGGATTGGAGGCGGTTAGCCGGGGGGCATCGGCGGTGCTCATGGTCGAGCGGGACGCGAGAGTCTTTGGCGTGCTCCAGCGTAACATTGACACGCTGGAGTGCGGTGATCGAGCCCAAGCGATGCTTGCGGACGCGCTGGCCCAGACCTGCTTGATGCGTGCGCCGCAGCCGGTTGACCTGGTGTTCGTCGATCCGCCTTACGCAATGATGCACGAAGAAGCGTCTCGCCAGCGCATCTTGGATCAGATCACGCGGTGCCGACCGATCATGGGCGACAAGGGGTTCATCGTGCTGCGCAGTCCGCTTGGACCGAGCGACATCGACCTGTCGATCGAAGCATTCACGGGTCCGGAGCCGCATCGATACCGCAAAGACATGTGGACGCTATTCTACGAACCGGCTGAAACATTGGCGTGCTCAGATCAAGACGATCCAGGTCCTCCGTGACGCGCCCAATTCTCTTAGCACGGGAAGTTCCGCAACGGTATGGCAGATTCCCAAGACAACTCGGCACGGCAGTCCGCTGACGGTCCCAGGGCGGCAGCAGTGGAGATCGTGCGCACTTTGGCGGGCGCGGGCTTCGAAGCGTATTTCGCCGGCGGCTGTGTGCGCGACAAGCTGATGGGCATCGAGCCGGACGACTACGATGTGGCGACCAATGCCAAGCCGGACGAGGTGCGAGGCCTGTTTCGCCGCACCCAACACGTTGGCGAATCGTTCGGCGTAGTGCTGGTCTCGCTGAAAGGACGCCGGATAGAGGTGGCGACGTTCCGCACCGACGGCGTGTACCGGGACGGGCGCCATCCGGACGGTGTCACGTTCTCCGATGCCCAGCACGACGCGCGACGTCGGGACTTCACGATCAACGGCCTGTTTGAGAATCCACTTACGGACGAGGTGATTGACTACGTTGACGGTCAAGCGGACCTCGAAGCGAAGGTGATCCGAGCAATCGGCGACCCGCAGGCTCGATTGCACGAGGACCGGTTGAGAATGTTGCGAGCCGTGCGGTTCGCGGCCCGGTTCGCCTTCACAATCGACGCGCCGACCGCCGAGGCCATCCGCGCCGCGGCCGGCGATCTGCACGGGGTCAGCCGCGAACGGATCGCCCAGGAGGTCATGCGGATGCTGGCTGATCCCAACCGCGTGGCGGCTGCGCAGCAGTTGCAAGACCTCGGTCTGGATGCGGCGATCCTTGGCGAGCCGAACCTGACCGTTGCGCCGACCCGCCTGGGACGACTGCCCGACTCGGCGCCGTACGCGACGGCGCTGGCGGCGTGGTTGCTGGATCGGCACGAAGGCCAGGACAGTGGACTCAGTGACCGCGCCCGGCGCTGGGCGGCCCAGCTTATGCTCTCTAACGCTCAGAAGCAGGCCATGGCAGCCGTTCTGGAGACCCATGAGGTGCTGCGAGGCGCGTGGTCGGCGTTGGGGGTGGCTCGGCAAAAGCGCCTCGCCTCAACCCCAGCGTTCGAGGAGGCATTGGCGATCCTGCAGACGATCGACCCGCAGACCTGTACTGATATCCGCCGCCGGGTGCTCACCCTCGCCGAGACCCAGCTCCAACCCGCACCGTTGATTGACGGCCGGGACCTTATGGCCAGAGGATTGATGCCTGGGCCGGTATTCAAGCGCGTGCTGGATGCGGTCTATGACGCCCAATTGGAAGGCAGCGTCCGAGACAAGGAAGCAGCCCTGATGCTGGCCGAGGCGGTCGCCGGGACGCTGAAACCCTCGTCGGAGAGGCCTTCTCGCTAGGTTCTGTCTGATGGATCACCAGGTTGCGCTGATCGCTTGGTGGGACGGGCTTCCAGCCCGTCCGTTTCACTGTTACGGACGGGCAAGATGCCCGTCCCACTATCCATCAGAAAGAGCCTAGTCGGTCGCGCCGAGTCTGGGGTAGGGGGATCAGATATCGGCCCGCGTGCGAAAAAGTCTCAGGAATGGAACTTTGCGGGGCCCCTAGCGTCGGATAGACTACTGCTAGGTACGTTTTGCCCGGCCGGCGCGGCCGGGTGAGCCTCGACTACGGCCGGTGTGCGGAGGCGCAGCCGGGTCGCTGCTTGCTTGATCTGACAGGTAAGGAAACACCCATGAAATCCCGCTTCACAGCCTGGATGAACGTCACGTTGATCGCCGTTTTCGTTGCCCTGATGATCCCTTCAATGGGGCTGGCCCAAGCCGACGACGATCCCCGCACGGAGGACATCGTGTACATGGCGGACGGCCGAGTGCTCCACGGCCGGATTCTGAGTGAGACGTCGGCACAGGTGATCTTCCAGTACATCGATCGGAAGCTCAATTTGCAGACCAAGCTTACGCTGGCGCGTGAGAACATCGACCGCATCGACCGGGACGTGCCGATCGAAGATCCGATCGAGACGAAGGCGAAGGTGCCAAGCCGCAGTAAGTCGGCGACGACCCAAACGGAGGAGTGGAGCGGGTACGGGCACTTCCGGGCCGACAGTGACGCCGAGAACGTCCCGAGCTTCTATTTCGTTCCGATGACAGGCCAGATGGGAACGGACATTACGGCCTCGATCTACAAGGAACTGGTCGACGATATTCGCGAGGTCGATCCGGACGTCATCATCATTGTGATGAATAGTGCCGACTACGCGGACACGTTCGCCACGGCGATCGGCGAAGCGGAACCCGGTGACATCAGTCGCCCGGAGTTCGATGACTACAAGGAAATTGTCAGTATCTTCCACGATGATCTGGGGGAGTATCGGCAAGTTCTTTGGGTGCAAGACGCAGTTGGCATCGCGTCGACGGTCGCTCTCGCGTGGGAAGAGCTTTATATGACGCCCGATGCGCGCCTCGGCGGAATGAGAATGGTCATTGAGTTGACAGGCGCTGATAAGTGGTCCGACGACGATATACGCGCGAAGATGATGGCGGCGTGGATGGGATCAGCCAAGTCGTTGTTAGAGTACGGGGGGTATGCGTACGAACTGGCCGATGCCATGATGTACGCCCCGAATATGCTCAGTGCATCTTTCAAAGGGCGTGAAGTCCTGTGGACATTGGACGAAGCCGGGGAGTTCGTTATCGACAATGATGACGAGAAGACGGCGGAGTTCAGGGCCAAGGCTGCGGAGGATTTGTTGATCAGCGACGGCACGGCGGAGACGCTCGACGATCTCGCGTTGCTGCTGGGATTCCGTGAATATCGCGTGGTCGACGAGTACGCCAAGAAGGTCGTCGATGGATACAGGAAGGGTTGGCGCTCCGCGTACAGTAACGCAGTTGCCTCGTGGAAAGATTACGAACAGTACATCGGATGGGCCAATGGCGAGGACGCGCTGCAGTACCTGGGCAGGGCCAAGCGCATGATTGAGCGAATCATCAAGGCGATGGATCGCTACCCTCCGGTTGAGTTGAAATGGAAACAGGAGATGGGATCTGACAAGTTCCAGCTCGAAATGTTGGTTGAGGAGCTGAAACAACGGATTCGCGCCCTGCGGCAACAGCGCGGCACCCGTGGGGGCGGTGGCGGCGGCATGGGAACGGGTGGGGGGTGAATAGAGCTTGCCTTGGTTAGGTTTTTCCGGATTCGCCGGTGCTTTGATGAACTGATTCAGTGAGGCTGAGATATGAAGTATATGCCCCTTCGGATGCTTGCGTGTTGCTTTGCCTTGGCTATCGTCGCCACGGCGCTCGCGGCGCCGTCAATCGAGATCCGTCTCAAGAACGGCTCCGCCTGGCGGGGCGAGCTCAATGAATTCGTGCAGGTGAAGTTTGTTGAGCAGAACATCGAAATCCAAATGACGGGCCGGCTCGTCGGCGCGACCAAGTACTACATCAAGATCGACGGTGAGCTGGGAACAAAAACGATCTTCAATGGCGACATCCGCTCGATGCGCACGCTTACAGATTCGGAGACGGCCGATGCGAAGGGCTCTTCCGAGACGCGCAGCAACAAACGGGGCGCCAAGGAACCGGCCGCTACGGATGCGGACAATCAACCTCGCGGCGTGTTCGTGCTCCCGATGTCTGGAATGGTCGGCGAGACGTTCCGCGCACAGGAAATCAAGAAGATTGGAGCTCATGCAGATTCCTTCGGTCCCGGCCAAATCATTATTCTGCTGTTCGACTCCCACGGCGGTCTAGCCGCCGCGATGGAACCTATTCACAATTCGATCCTCGACGTGAAGAAACGTCATCGGGTCATCGCCTGGATCAAGACGGCAATCTCAGCTGCCGCCGCTTCCTCGCTCGCTTGCGACGAAATCTACTTCATGACTGAGGGTACGTTGGGCGCGATGACAGCCTATGCCGGAACCGAAGCCCTCAAGGACGAGGAGCTGCAGGCATGGTTGGATCTCGCCGCCAAGTTCATGGAGAACGGCGGTCGCTACCCCTATATCGCTCACGCCATGATCCACGCCCCGGCCTTGCTGTCTTACGACAAGGATCCCGAGACCGGCGAGGTCATTTGGCACAATGACCTGTCGGGTGAAACGGTGCTTTCCACGGACACAACGAACCTCGTGTTCACTTCAGGCACTGCCGTCGATTCCGGCTTTGCCGACGGAATTGCCGACACCGGCAAGGAACTGGCGGAGCTGCTCGATCTGGGCGAATGGCGAGAGATCGACACCTATGGTCGATCGATCGCCAAAGACTGGCAGGACACCGTCAAGAGGGCTCAGGAAGAAATCCCACGCTTGCTTGCTCGCCGGAGCATGACCACCGGCACACCGGAGCAGCGCATCGGAGCGCTCATTCGTATCGACGAGGCGCTGATCAAGTGGATCGAGCGGGCTCCGGCGATTGCCAAGCGGATGATACCGGCCTCGAAGGATTCTTTAGAGCGAGAGATCCGCGAGCTTCGCAAGCAACTGGCCGACCTCAGGAAGAGGCGCTAACCGGATTCGGGTCAGCAACGAACTTTGACGCCCGCTCGGCGAGTCGCCGAGCGGGTTCTTTCTGCGCCGGGCCACCTGAGCCTATTCCGTGTCATTCACACCAAGCCCCTCGATGAGCGCCGCCCCGGCCTGGATGTCCGCCGATGACTTCGCCACCGCGTCGCTGATCGGCTCGAATCGGCCGCCCAAGTGCTGGGCGAGAAACACCTCACTGATGGCGAAGAAGGCCATGCTGTTCTCCGGCCGGGCGAAGCCGTGCCCTTCATCCGGGAACACGACATAGGTCACCGGCAGATTCTTGGCCTGCATCGCCTCGACGATCATTCGGCTCTGCGCCTCCTTCACACGCGGATCGTTCTTCCCTTGGCCGATCAGAAGCGGCCGGCAGATCGCATCAACTCTGCTCAACGGCGAGATGGATTGGAGATACTCCGGATCATCAAGCGAGCCGACGCGCGTCTCGAACAGGGCCTTGATCGGCTCCCAATAGGGTGGGATGGCCTTGATGAGTGCGGCAACGTCCGACGGGCCGACGATGTCCACGCCCGCCGCGAAGAACTCCGGCGTAAAGGTCAGGCCCACGAGCGCGGCATACCCGCCATAACTTCCGCCCATGATTGCCACCCGGTCCGGATCGGCGATTTTTTCATCCACCGCCCAGTTGACGGCGTCGATGAGGTCGTCGTGCATGGCCCCGGCCCACTCGTTATCGCCGGCGTTGACGAACCGCTTGCCGAAACCCGTGGATCCGCGGAAGTTGACGCTGAGCACCGCGTACCCGCGGTTGGCCAGCCATTGATGCAGCGAATTGTATCCCCAGGCGTCTCGACTCCAGGGCCCGCCGTGAACCAACAAGACCATGGGAAGATTCCTTGGCTTGGTTCCCAAAGGCGTCGTGAGATAGCTCACCAGCTTCAGCCCGTCGCGTGCGGTGATCACGATCGGCTTCATCTTGGCCAGCTTATAGTCGGCGAGCTGCGAGCGGTTCGTGAACAGGAAGGTCGCCTCGCCCGCGTCACGGTCGTACAAGAAGTACTCGACCGGCCCGTCGTCTCTTACGTAGGCCACTGTCCATAGCATGTCGTCATGACTGCGACTCGAAACCAACATCTCGCCGTCCCGGAGGTTGGTGAGATAGTTCCAGTCGTCTTGGATCGCCGGGTCGAGGATTTTCCATTCCCGCCGTGTGTACTCGGAAGCAACAGCCTGGGGCCGACCGGTGTCGGGATCGAACACAACATGGCTGATATCTGCCCGGTCGCTGCGGGCAATGAGGTCAAACGTCGGTTCGTCGCCGACCATCGAGTAGGCGTAGAGCTGGGCTGTATTGCCGGCGCGCGAGTCGAGCAGGTAGATCGACTCGCCGTCGCGGGAGAACCCCTGTAGTCCCGACGTCAGCGCGTCCTCCCTCGTCCAGTGAACCAACTCGTACCACGGCTGGTCATCGCTGTCACGCGCAAACACAACGAGGCCACCATCTTTGAGGAAGCGCATACCGGCGCGAACCTGGAATCGACTATCCGCCAAAAAGGCGACGTAGCCCTCGTTCTCGAGAACGAGCTGTCGCTCTCCGTTGCGCGTGTTGATTCGCCACACGTCGTGAAGCCGAGGGTCGCGATCGTTGATCCCGACCAGGATCTCGTCGGGGAAGTCCCGGTCGGTGGCAAGAACGCGGGCCTGAATCGATTCGAACGGCGTCAGATCAAGTTCGCTGCCGTTTTCGAGATTCACCGCATACAAATGGAAGTTCTCATTCCCCGCGACATCCTGTGCATAAATGATCTGTTCGCTGTTGTGGGCCCAAAAGTAGATGCGGATGGGACGTTCGGTCGCGTTGGTCAACGGCCTGGCGTCGTCTTGGCCGACTGTCTGCACCCATACGTTGAGCACATTGTTATGCGGCGCGAGATAGCTGAGGCGCATCCCGTCGGGGCTGATTTTTACCGCGGCCCGATCAGGGTTCCCGAACAGCACGTGGCGCGGAATCAGGTTTTCTTGTTGGCCTTGCGTTGCGCGGGCTGGCGGCGC
>JADFNO010000103.1 GCA_022563315.1 Planctomycetota bacterium
AAGGTCGGGTGCGCCGGTCAGCACGGCCAGACGGGGTGACAGCGCACCGGCACTGATCCGACGCATGCGCAGGATGATTTTCCTTGTGGTCTCAGCCGCGAGCTTGGCGAGCGCCTCATCGCCGCTGGCCACGCCGAGTTCGGCGGCCAGCAGTCTATCTTCGAGGTTGTTGGCGCGGGCGAGAAAGCGCACGCCCCGGCCGAGCCGTTCGAGATCCAGTTCGTAGCGATGTCGAAGGGCGGTCCGCAGGACGCGCGGCTCCGGCTCGGTGGCGAACCAGTGTTCTTCGGCCGCAACCTGTCGTCGGCCGAGCGTTCGCGTGGCGAAGGCGCGGACCTGCCAGGCGTCGTCGCTCAGCAGGCGCTGCAACATGTGCTGGGTTTCCTGGCAGCCGTATCGTTCGAGTCGCATCGCGACCAGCGCCCGCCTCGGCCACGACTCGCCCTCCAGAAGCGCGTCGATCGTTTTCTTCTCGACCCGCGGCGCATCCGTGAGGTTCGGTCGATCCAACGTCGCCGTTGGTTGCGCGAAGAGTTCGCGGGGAGCGAGGGCTGTGGCCAGACCCGCCAGCGTGATACAGCCGATCGTCCTCGCCAAGTTGGTCCTGGCGTATCGCATACGACGATGCATCATAGCGTAGGGTAGGCCGGGGCCTATCGACAAAGTTGCAGGTACAGGTCGTAGAACTCGTCGAAGGCCGGCCACCACGGCTCCTGGAGCGTCGTGTGCATGATCGAGGGCACGAGCTGGTCCGGATCGGCGAGTGTCACTTTCCGCCCGCCGCCGTGCGTCGCGATGTCCTGGAAGGCGGCGGCGGTCATGGCGTTGTGATGTTGCACCTCGGCGCGGCGTTGCGGGGTCGCGAATCGCTTGTACTGCTCGGCAATCTCCATCGGCACGTGGACGGCGTGAACGGTGAGCCCTTCGTTGCGATACGTCTCCACGAGGTTCAGAACCTTGTACAAGTCTTCATCGTGCGGACGGGCGTCGCCGACGAGGATGATCTGCCTCGCCGCATTTGGGTTCCAGTTCAGGTTGCCGCACGCGGTCAGCCCCTCGAGCACCGCTTCGGGGAGGTCCGCTCCGCCTGTGATCCGCAAGTTGAACAAGAAGTTGCGGATCGACACGACCTCGACGGTGAATCGATGCCCTTCCCATATCGGCTTGTTGTCGTGGTCGCGGTAGGCGACGAACGCCAGGCGCATGGTCTTTGAGATGTCGTTGAGGAAGAGGATGAGTCCGTCCACGCCGACGCGCGCTTCGTTGATCATGGGGATCATCGAGGAGGTGGCGTCCATAACGATGACGAGGTCCAGATCGCGCTCACGAAGCGTATCGAGGTAGTCCACGAGCCTCGCGAAGGTGTCCACGCTCATTTCGCTGACAAGCGGCGGTGGCGCGAGCTTCGCGCGGGCGCTGAAGGCGCTGAGCGGGGGGAACTCGATCTTACCCTCTTGTCCGTTGAGCCACGCATTCCATTGCTGAACGTCGGTCGGGGCCCGCGGCAAGCCAAGCAGCACCGCCAATCTTCGCGAGACAACCGCGGCGACGGTGTTGTTCATGTTGCGAATGAGTGTCACCGTTCGTTTGGCGGCCTCGGTGCGCACCGATTCGATCTGAGATGCGGCGGCGATTTCCAGTCCGAGGATCAGATCGTCAACGTTCTTTGTCTGCATCAGCTTGGTCGCCAGCGGCTCAATGACGGCTTCGTCGAGCGCAATCCCATGGCGAAGGGCCGCGCGAATTACATAGGCGGCATCCTCATCCGGGCGTAGGTCTGCCTGCGTGATCGTGTAACCCATGCGCAACGCTTGGCGCAGCGCGAAGCAGCGCACCTGCCAAGCCTCGTCACGGATCAGATCGTGGACGAGCTGTTGGACCTTCTCGCCCGTGTAGCGCTCGAGCCTCAGCAGGCCGAAGACGCGGATCGGCCAGTCGGCGGCGGTGAGGTACTGCTGGAGGGCTTGGCGTTCGCGGCTGGCGACCGAGTCCCACCGCACTTTGCCTGGGGGCGCTGAGCTTGCTGAGACGGCCGGGGGAGGTGATACGGCAGCGACGAGAACGCTCAGGACAAGAGTGCGGAAAATGATTCGGTGCATGCGGTGGGGTCTCAAGGCCTGGGAAGGATCAGCCGGCTCCGGTTACCTGGATGGGGGTCGTGCACGATCCCGTCAATCAATCCGCAGTGGGCCGCGAGTTGTTCCCGCGTCCGGGCCCGGGGATCGTCATGCGGCTGAGGGGTGATCCATCAGACCGAGCCAAGGCGGTCCCGTTGCGCTCATTGCTTGGTGGGACGGGCTTCCAGCCCGTCCGTCTGACTGTCTCTGACGGGCAAGATGCCCGTCCCACTATCCATTAGACAGACCCTAATCGCCGTGCTTTTGGCGCAGTCGCGGGCTGGTGAGCAGCAACAACTGTACCCGCTCGAATTCGTCGAGCACCTCGCCCAGCACCGCGCGGACCGGGTCGGCCGGCGCTTCCGCCACCACCGTCACACCTCCATCCGGTAGCTGTTTCCTGGCCATCGCGCGGTATCGGCTGAGGGTTCGATCCCCAAAGACGGCCACGGGCTCGAAGTCCTCAGCCATGAACCAGGTGACGGGCACGCGGAAGCCGGCGTTGATCTGGGCCTTGGTGATGAGCGGGGCGTGTTCCTCGCTGCGAGGGATGAACCGCAGGTGAATCCGGTCGGGATTGGCCTGGGCGATGCGAGCCATGGCCGAGCCTTGCAGCGCGCAATCGCCGCACCAGGTACCGGTCATGCACAGCACGTTCATCTCGCGCGCGAATGACTTGACCAACGCGTCTTGCTGATCCGTCAGCGTCAGCTGCGCGTAACGCTGATCCCACGGCGGGCGATGACCCTCCGGCTCGGCCAGGGCGACGAAGCCTGCATAGTCGACGCCTTGGTCGAATCGTGCCCGAAGAGTGTCTGCATCGAGAAGCATGGCTGATGCGGCATACTACCCGAAGTAGGCCAGGGAGCGATCCGCGGCGTTCTGAGCCGTGCGAATCTTGGCGGGCTTAGGCCCTATCTCAGAACCCCCCTTCCGGTGGTACGGGCGTCTCGCCCGTACGCTTCATCATGGCGCTACGTTCGCACGGCGAGTCGTTTGCACGGGCGAGACGCCCGTGCCACCGGTTTCGAGATAGTTTCTTAGTCCTGGTCTCCCAGACTCTCGTACAGCATCAGCCGATTGTTGTCCGGATCAAACAGCGACGCGAGCTTCACAATACCGGGAATCTCCTCTGTTGGACCGTCGAAGCGAACGCCGCGCCGCTCCAGAAGGGTTCGCGCTACGTCAATGTCGTCGACACCGAAGGTCAATGTTGTCCCCGAGCCGGTCTTGAGGTCGCTGACCTGGGACAGGCCGACCGTCACGCGATCCACCGGGCTCGCCAACTCACAGAACTTTTGGTCCGGGAGCTCAAACAATAACTCGAAACCCAGGACCTCCTGATACCAGACTTTGGACGTGGACAGATCGCTGACCTGAATCACGCAGGTCAAGCCGCCATCGAAACCGATACGATCGGCGCTCGCTGCAATGCCCTCGGCCGAGCTGGGTGACGAATCAGCAACGCGCTCATAGACGATTTCCTCCATCCAACTCTCCTGGCCGTCCTGATAGAACGTCCATTGCGAGCTGTAATGCGCATCATCAACGAAACGAAATATCACCTTGTCCATATGTCCCGTGTCGCGCGACGGCAGGTTCGTGCCATCGCGGAAGGTAAACGTGATCGTTCGACCATCATCCTCGATCGACGTCGCTTCAAGTCGAGGCTGGTTGCGCGCGACGCAGTAGTGGGTCAGCATCAACCGATCACCATCTAAATGGACCATCGTGGCCATCGTCTCGCCCGGATGTGCCTCGAAATTCGAGATGACCATGACGGCCGATTGGCGCGCGATGACACTGATTATTTCACGATCCGTCCAACCCTTCGTGCTCGCGCCCACCCATTCGCCCGCCAAATTCTTGAACCGCTCATACGCGGCAGCCGCATCTTCGGCCGTCACCGACGGAAACTCGTTCCGGGCCTCGGTCACACCGTCCTGTGGACCTGCACCAGTCGCTGCGCACAACACGACCGCGCCGAGAAGGTTCGCTGCAATGCTCATCATGTTCTCCTTGTTCATTCACCAATTACTAATTACCAATGACCGATGACGAACGGTCCTAGTTCAACCCGGCTGTTCGTCTGAAAGGCTCTCGTACAACATGTACGTATTGCCATCCGGATCGTAGAAAGTGGCCAGCTTGACCATTCCGGGGATTTCTTGCGTCGGCCCGTCGAATCGCACGTCGTCCGCTTCGAGCGTTTTGCGCGCGGATTCGATGTCGTTGACGCCCCAAGTCAGCGTCACACCGCGAACTTTGGGGTTTTCCACCTGCGAAAGACCGACCTGGACGCGCGATACAGGGCTGGCCAGCTCACACCAACCCATCTCTTTGAGGTGATACATCAACTTGAAGCCGAGCACGTCTTGATACCACGCAATCGACTTGTCGAGATCGCTGACATGCACTGCGCAGGTCAAGCCGCCGTTGTAGTCCAGAGCCGCGGCCCGCGCTGAGAGATCAGGCGCTGCTGAAGTTGGTTTTGTTGTCATGTGGCTGTCCTTTTCCTGCTGAGAAAATCGCAAGGTTTGTCAAGGTTGGTTTGAAGTCGGGGCGAATCGCCGTCCGGAGGAGCCCATACCAAAGTAGGCGTGCGCGTTCGATCTTCACATCTTCTGTCAGCAAAGGGCTGGTGAAGCGAGCCGCGCTTCGAGCCATCGGTCGTCGACGCGAATCCCGCCGCGAACGGTCTGCCGGTGGTGATGCGAGTCCCGCTAACGAACGGCCAGTGACGCAAGTTGCGCCCGCGAACAGCTGATGAGGGGTGTTGCGCAAACAAACGACCAGTGGCGCAAGGCCCATTCGGTACCTGTACGCGACCCCAGAGATCCTCAGCTAGATTCACTTGACACACCATTGAATAGTTTTTATACTACCAGTATAAATATGTCAAGCCGTGTTTCGCCATTTCAGGCAGAGAATTCGGGCGAAGAAGAAGGCCGTCCGGTGCTGCCTGCGGACGGGGCAAGAAGCCGTCCACCCGTCCACCCGTCCACCCGTCCACCCGTCCATCCGTCCGGCCGACGGCGCGAGCCGCGCCAACAAACGGTGGGCAGCGTGAGTCTCGCTCGGCCTTTACTTCCCGTCCCGAAGATTCTCAGTTCGCTTCACTTGACATCCAGTTGATTTATTTTTATACTACCAATATAAATATTTCAAGCAGCTTGACAACATTTCGGGCAACGAAATCGGGCAACGAAATCGGGCAACGAAATCGGGCAACGAAATCGGGCAACGAAATCGGGCAACGACAATTTCCGCTCGGTGCTGTCTGCGGACAGGGCAGCGACTTCGCTTGGTGCTTGGTGCTCGCTGGGGACGGACCAACCATCCCGTCCGGCGCTCCGTGCCGATGGGCCAACGATTCCGAAAGGACGGCTGAAGTATCTCCGCGGACTCGGGGTGTTTACTGGCAAGTTTCCGCTATTCCACAGATTCTCAGCTTGATTGACGTGACTCACGATTGTATAATTTTTATATTACCAATAAAAAATGTTATTTGGTTTTTCGCCAGCTCAGCCAAAGAAGATCACCGCCCGATACTTTGCGCCGACGTTCGACGTTCGACGTTCGACGTTCGACGTTCGACGTTCGACGTTCGACGTTCGACGTTCGACGTTCGACGTTCGACGTTCGACGTTCGACGTTCGACGTTCGACGTTCGACGTTCACGATGGGCGTTACGGCATCGCCTGCGTTCTCGGCGGGCTTGTCCGCAAGTTTTCGCTGCCCGGTGCCGTGTGGAGCACGCTCTGAGCGCCTTGCCATGACTGAATCAGCTGCGACACGGACCGTGAAATGAGCACGAAAGACCGAAACAACGAACGCGTCCGTAGGACCGACGACGGTCGACTGCTAGCTCATCTGGCGGCGCTGTTTCATCGACGTTGGGCGGTTCCCGTGCTGGCCCAACTGCATAAGGACCACGGGGCGAAAGCAATCACGCTCGCCAACCGCCTTGGCGTGAGTCGAGAATCACTGCGCGCCACCCTCGACGAACTGATCGAGCATGGCTGGATCGCGCGCAACGCCGGCTACGGCCACCCCATGCGGCCGGAGTATCTACTCACACGGCGCGGTGAGAAGCTGGGACCGACTTGCGTACGACTCATGGCTGTGTTGCGCAAGATGGGCATTCAACGAATCGCCCTTCGCAAATGGTCGATGCCGATCACACTGGCCCTCGCAGGCGGTGTTGAGCACTTTGGTGAACTGAAGCGCATACTTCCGGGCATCACGTCCAGAGCGTTAACACTCGGCCTGAAGGAACTGCAGCGCACCGGCCTGATCGAGCGGAGAATTGTCGATCAGTATCCCCCAACCACGTCCTACCGCCTTACGCGGCGAGGACGTCGGCTTGTTCCAGTGCTTCAACGTCTCTAGCGGGGCCTCGATGTATCGCTCGTTTGGAAGGTGTCAGGACTGAACAATGGCCATTGACGTTCGATGCCAGCGGCAATAGCCTCAGTCCGCTGCGATCAGGATTCGATGCGAAATCTTGGGTAACACATGCCACACGTTCGGTTCACTGACAACATTCAACGCCACGTCGAATGTCCGTCAGCAGAGGCGCCAGGCGATACGGTCCGGACTGTTATGGAAGCATATTTCGCTGCCAACCCGTCAGCGCGCGGCTACGTGCTGGACGATCAAGGAGGGTTGCGCAAACATATGGTGATCTTCGTCAATGGTCGGCAGATCACCGATCGTATTGGACTGAGTGACTCGGTTCCACAGGACGGGTTGGTGGAGGTGATCCAAGCGCTTTCGGGGGGTTAGAGGCTTGAGAATCGTGCCAAAGGAGAGCACATGAGCGAGTGCATGTTTGTTGCGACGAGGAAAGGTCTGTTCACGATCACGCGCAGCGGGAAGCGATGGTCGATTGCGCAGACGAATTTTCTTGCCGACAATTGTTCGTTGGTCATGCACGATCCGCGCGACGGCACGATGCTTGTCGCGCTGGGGCATGGGCACTTCGGGTGCAAGTTGCATCGATCGCGCGACGGCGGGGCAAGCTGGCAGGAGTGCGGCGCACCGATATATCCCGAAAAGCCGGACGATTATGAGGAGAAGCCGAATCCCATGTCGGACAAGGTTTCGCCTTGGAATACCGAGCTGATCTGGGAGCTTCAGCCGGGCGGACCCGATGAATCCGGCGTGTATTGGTGCGGGACGTTGCCCGGCGGACTGTTTCGATCCGACGACGGTGGCGATAGTTGGGAGCTGAATCGCACGCTATGGGACGACCCTCGCCGGCCAGAGTGGTTCGGCGGCGGCTATGACTACCCGGGCATTCACTCGGTCTGCGTCGATCCACGCGATTCGGCCCATCTTCTCGTCGGCGTGTCGTGCGGCGGCGTGTGGCGGACGACCGACAGCGGCGCATCATGGGAATGTAACGGCACAGGCATGCGCGCCGAGTATCTGCCGGAGGGGCAGGCATACCACCCTGTCACGCAAGATCCACACATTCTCGTGCGTTGTCATGATGCGCCCGATCACCTTTGGGTGCAGCACCACAACGGCATCTTCCGCTCCATCGACAACGCCAAGACGTGGCAGGAAATCACGGACGTCAAGCCGTCAACATTCGGTTTTGCTGTCGCCGTTCACCCCGCCGATCCGAACACCGCGTGGTTTGTCCCGGCTGTGAAGGACGAACATCGCATTCCCGTGGATGGCAAACTGGTCGTCACGCGCACGAGAGATGGCGGGGAAACATTCGAGCAACTCACCAACGGCTTGCCGCAGGAGCACGCCTACGACCTCGTGTTCCGCCACGCGCTTGATATTGACGAAACGGGCGACACGCTCGCCTTCGGTTCCACAACCGGGTCACTGTGGGTTTCGCCAAACCAAGGCGACGCCTGGCAGTGCGTCTCCGCCCATCTTCCACCGATCTACTGCGTGCGCTTCGTCAAGGGATAGGGTTAGCGTGCACGTCGAGCGTATAGCAGCCGGAGCGTAGGCTGGCGCGTAGGAGCCGTCCAGCCGCTTGGGTATCCAAAACGATGCACCATCGATCGGTCATACGAATCGCAATTGATCCAAAGGCGGGTGCCATGCTTTGACCCGATAGGGCAAAGCATGCTTCATCCCGACGCGTCGGGAATGAAGCATGGCACCCGCGAAACGCACGAGAATTATTTGGGATTCGTATCAGATCCGAGATCCGAGACGATTGTCATTCTTACATTCTTGAGAATGTTAGAATATGGTCGGCGGATTCAAGCGCCATAAGTTCTTGCAAATGGACAAGACAACGCCAGCGGAGGAGTGTTGGCAATGGCCAAACGAGATCGACAGCTCGAACAGATCGTCAAGGGGTTCGCGAATCATCGTCGGATTCAGATCATGCGCTTGCTGAGTCGAGACCCACATTTGTCAGTTCAGCAGATTGCGCGATCTCTGCGGATCAACTACAAGACCGCCTCGGAGCACATTCGCCGAACGACTATGGCAGGTTTAACGACCAAGCGATCACATGACCGGTGGGTGCGCCACAAACTCGCGAAGCGCGGGCGCATCGTTCTTACATTCTTAAGAATGTTAGAATGAGATCAACCCTTTGCGAGCGACAATTGTTATTCGTCGGGGAATCCTCGTTCTTGCGTTGCGTTCGAGTGAAGCGCCACACGCAGCGCAGGGCATGTCTCCGATCCATGCAACTCTAGCGCAGACCGCATCCCCTGACGCATCGTTCCGGTCCTCTTGCTTCAGCATGTCCTTGCTTCTCAGTGTTCACGCTGCCTGTCGAAGATTCTTCTCTCGCCGAAGCACGCGAAGTTCCTGGTACAAATCGAGGAGATCCACCGCGCGGTGATGTGAGCACAACAACTGCGGGAGCGCGAGCGGACGGATTCCGATCTCGGCACACCGCTCGAAGAAGTAGATGTCCTCGCCCGTCATGTGCCCATCGGGTCGCACCTCGAACGCATTCAATGACTGAGGATGGCGACGCGGCTATGCACCTTCTTCGGCGGCCTTGTCGCCGTAGCGGGCGTCGAGCATGAGCAGCGCGCTTCGGTTGTCGGCGGCCACGTCCAACAGCCCGACCGCTTCCTCAGCCCACCGCTCCTCCTCCACCTGCTCGGTGATGAACCATTGCAACATGGCCTGGGTGGCGTAGTCGTCGTTTTCGCCGGCGAGCCGATACAGCGCGTGGATGCTCTTCGTATTCCCCTTCTCGCGCTCGTACGCGGCCTCGAAAACGGCCCTCGGCGAGTCGAAGTCGGACGCCGGCTCGGCGATTGATTTCAGCTGAACGTTTCCGCTGCGATCGAAAATATGATCGAAGATCTTGAGCGCGTGCTGGCGCTCCTCCTCGGCTTGAGCGCGCATGAACGAGGCGAATCCCCTGAGGTTGCGCTGCTCAAACCACGCGGTCATCGCGAGGTATTCCTGGGCGGCGGTCTGTTCCTCGTTGAGCTGCGCGTTGAGCGCGTCTTCGATCTTCGGCTTGAGCATGGGGTTGACCTTCTTTCGTATACGCGGCGCACCAGTGTAGGCGAAGCGCGACTGCGCAGCGCACCAAGCGATCATCGAGTGCGGCGATGGGCCGGCGGCGAACCGGCAAACCAAGCCGATCAAACAAATGGCGGTTTCACAGCCGAGGGCCTCGACAGGTCACAAGGTCCTGATGGGATGGGAACCAGCGATCGTGGACTGCCCAGAACCACTCGCCATCCGCTGATGGACGCTTTTTTCCCGTCGCAGCTGCGAAAAGCCGGGGGTTGACACCGGCAAGAAACCCCTGCCACCGACTCGGCTTGCCGCACCATGACCTGGGGCTAAGATCGTCACTTGGAAGACGGCCGAGCCACCCACCGGCGGCAGCCTGGCCGTTCTCACCGGCCGCGAGGATCCATACCGAGTCAGCCTTGATCGGTGCTCGCTTTGAGAATCCAACCATGAGAATCATCATCTGCGGTGCGGGACAGGTCGGCAGTCATGCCACAGAGGTGCTCGCCTCCGCGGACAACAACATCGCGGTCATCGACACCGATCCCGATCGGCTGCGGGCCATTGCCGACACGTTCGACGTGGCGACGTTCTGCGGGAACTGCGCGGATGCTCAAGTCCTGCACGAAGCCGGCTGCGACCACGCTGATCTTGTGGTGACGGTCACGAGTCAGGATGAGGTAAACATGCTGACGGCGATGATCGCCAAAGAAATCGGCGCCGCCAAGACCATCGCCCGCGTCCATCACGGGGCATTCGTCTCGCAGCGTAAGTTTAACTATCAGCAGCACCTGTCGATCGATCGTCTTATCTGCCCCGAGTACTCGACGGCCATGGTCATCGCCAGCAAGCTGCGCAACCCCGCGGCCCTCGCGATCGAAACGTTCGGGCAGGGCACGATCCAGATGCAGCAGTTCCCGGTGAGCAAGGACGCCGCGGCGATCGGCAAACCGCTGGCGGAGCTGAAGCTGCCGGAGGGTACCCGGCTCGCCGCCATCACCCGCCAGCGCCAAGCCTTCATTCCCATCGCGACGAGCATGGTCGAGAAGGACGACACGGTGGTCCTCGTCGGCAACGCCACCGCCTTTCCCGAGGCGCGCAAGCTGTTCCACGACGACAAGCTCGGCCGAAGACGCATCGTGCTGATGGGCGGCTCACCCATGGCGGTGTGGCTCTGCCGGTCGCTACGCAACCGCAACTTCTCGATTCGTCTTTTCGAGACGAACCGCCGGCGGGCCACGGAGCTTGCCGATAAGCTCGACTGGATCACCGTCATCCACGCCGACCCCACCGACCGTGGTGTATTTGAGGAGGAACACATCGGCCAGGCGGATGTGTTTGTCGCGCTGCGCACGGATGACGAGGACAACATCATTGCGTCGGTTTTGGCCAAGACCATGGGCGTAACGCTCGTCATCGCGGTGCTGCAACGCGCGAACTACCTTGATCTGGTGTATCACATCGGGGTCGATCTTGCGTTCAGCCCGAGTCTGGTCGCGGCCAAGGAAATCCTGACCACGCTCGACGAGCGCCCGTTGCAAAAAATGTCGTCGCTGGCGGACGGCGTGGTGGACGCCTACCGGGTGCGCGTGGGGCGTGAGGCCGAGGTAATCGAGAAACCGCTCCGCGAGGTGAAGCTGACCCCGAACTGGATCGTGGCCGCTATCCGACGGGGCGATCGGGCTTGGGTGCCCGGCGCTGATGACAAGGTCGAGGCCGGCGACACCGTCCTCGTCATCGGGCGGGCCGGCATGGAAGCGCAGCTCAAGAAACTCTTCGCCGTGGAGTAAGTGGTTCCCCGCATGAACTGGCGCTTCGTTATCAACCAGCTCGGCCTGCTGTCTCTGCTGCTTAGCGGCGCGATGGTTGTGGTGGGGCTCGCAGGCTTGGGGTTCGAGTGGTACAGCGCCGAGCCGATCGACTTCGACGCGACGTTCGCCTTGCTGGGCACCGTCGGCGCCAGTGTGCTCGTCGGCGGATTCTTCTGGCTCAAGACCCGCGGCGCTGGCAAACACGTCGGTCGGCGCGAGGCCTTGCTGCTGGTCGGCGTGAGCTGGCTGATCGGCGCCGCGGTGGCGGGGCTTCCCTACTTCCTGTGGGCCCATTGGCATTGCGGCCCCGGCGAAGTACATCCCTTCCTGAGCCCCGTCAACTGTTACTTCGAGGCGATGAGCGGACTCACCACCACCGGCGCGACGGTCCTCGGCGGCGCCACGAGCATCGAGTCCCTGCCGCAGAGCCTGCTTCTGTGGCGAGCGTTCACGCAATGGCTCGGCGGGCTGGGCATTGTCGTCCTGTTCGTTGCCGTACTCCCAACCCTCGGCGTCGGCGGGAGACGATTGTTCCGCGTCGAAGCGCCTGGACCGGCGCCCGAAGGACTTCGGCCGCACATCCGAGAAACGGCCACGGCGCTTTGGCTCATTTACTTCATCCTCACCGCCGTCGAGATCGTCGCGCTGAAGCTCGCGGGGATGTCCTTCTTCGACTCGCTCTGCCACACCTTCACCACGCTCGCCACCGGCGGCTTCAGCCCCAAGGACGCCAGCATCGGCCATTACACTTCGCCGGCTATTCACACAATCGTCATCATCTTCATGGTTCTGGCGGGTGTGAACTTCGGCCTGTACTACCAACTTTCGCGTAAACGTTTCCGCAGGGTGTTTCAAGACACGGAGCTGCGCGTGTACCTTGGCCTGCTGCTGCTTGGCACCGCGATCATCACGCTTGCGATCATCAATAGTCCGATCACGCTGACCACCGGCCAGACCAACCCAGCATCCGTCGGCGGCGCGCTTCACGAGGCGGTGTTCACGGCCGTGTCGATCCAAACCACCACCGGTTTTGTTACATCCGATTTCAACCTTTGGCCGTTCGCCGCCCAAGCCGTGTTGATTCTGTCGATGTTCATCGGCGGCTCGGCGGGTTCGACCGCGGGCGGCATCAAGGTCATTCGCCTTTGGGTCGCATTCAAGATCATGCTCGCTGAGATCGAGCACGTGTTTCGACCGGATGTCGTTCGACCCGTGCGCTTGGGAAACAGCGTCATCGACGACGAACTGAAGCTCGCTACGGTCGCCTACATCCTCGGGATCGTCGTGCTGTTCATCTTCGGAGCCGGCGCCGTGATGTTGCTCGAGCAATGGACCGGCAACGGCACCTGCGATTTCACCACCGCCGCCACCTCGAGCATCGCGTGCCTTTTCACAATTGGCCCGGGCTTGGGCCACGTCGGCGCAATCGAGAACTACGAGTGGCTGAGTCCCTACTCCAAGATCGTGCTTACGCTGCTGATGGCCTTGGGGCGATTGGAAGTCTTCGCCATCATCGTGCTTGTGATCCCGCGCTTCTGGCGCGCGGATTGAGGTCATATCAACACAGAGGCACAGAGGACACAGAGAGGGGAAGTTTCAGGGGTTAGGATTCAGGAGTCAGGACAGGTGTTTAGCGGGTGACGCGAAGCGTCCCTTGTCTTTAGACGAACTGATGCGGAACTGAAGCGGGTACAATCCGAACTAGGCGAAGTGGCACCGCGTTCCGAGGACGGAAGCCGCCCATACCCCAGGGAGACTCCAGGATGATGTCACAGTTGATGGCCCGGGTTAGGA
>JADFNO010000261.1 GCA_022563315.1 Planctomycetota bacterium
CGGATGGGCTGGGAGAAAACATAGAGGACAATCGAAACCTGCGCGGCGTTGCAGGTACGGCACCATTCAAGTGGGTCGGTTCGAATCCGGACATCTCGACACAGTGCGGTACGCGCACGGCCAAGTGGATCATGCGCACCGGGTGGCTCAATTCGATGGAGGTCGTGGACCTTGCAGCCCACATTCGCTCACTAACGCCGGTCGCCAATCCCTATCGGTCGCCGGATCGGATGCTGACATCGGCCCAACGCCGCGGCAAGGAACTGTTCGAACGGACCACGACCAACGACGGCAAGCCCATCGCACAGCGGAACCGATGCGACTTCTGCCATTCCGGTGAACGGTTCACGAATGGTCAAACCTCAAACGTCGGTACGAAGGCTCCGAGCGATTGGGAATCGGCGTTTGATTCGGCCCATTTGATCAACATCTTCGAGTCGTCGCCGTATCTGCACGATGGGCGGGCTGCCACGCTTGAAGAGATCTGGACCAAGTTCAACCCGGACGACGCACACGGCGTGTCGAACGACTGGACGAAGCAACAGCTCAACGATCTGATCGAATACCTGAAGTGTTTGTGATGAAACAGATGGCAAATACCGCAAAATACTTTGCACTGGTCGGCTCGCTAGCCGTCTGCTTCACGGAAGGGCGTCCGCTCCTCGCGGCGCCGCGGTTCTACGACCGGTGGCAGACTTTTGACGTCACCAACGGCCTGCCCAGCAACAAGGCGCTGTGTGTGTTGGCTACCTCCAGCGATATTTGGGTCGGCACCGATCAAGGGCTCGCGCGGCGCACGAATGGTCGATGGCAACCGTACACGCCGGCTGACGGAATCGCACACGAGGCCGTCATGGCCCTTGCCCAAGACGCGAACACGGGGGATCTTTGGATCGCGACCCTGGGGGGATTGAACCGATTCTCGGCCGGCCGCTTTGATCGATTCACGCAGCTAAACAGCGGTCTTGCCAACGATGTCGTTTATGGCGTAACGGTTCACGATGGCGAGGTCTGGGCGGCTACGGCCGCGGGTGCCAGCCGCTACGAAATCGCGAAAGACCGCTGGACCATCTTCGACGAATCCAACACGCCGATGCACGAGATCTGGTGCTACTCCGTAACGAGCTGCGCGGACGTCATCTATCTGGCGGTGTGGGGCGGAGGGCTGCTGGAATACCGCGGAAGCCGAGACGGGTCGGCGAGCCGGCGGCGCCGGTGGAAAGATTATCGAGATCCCGACGGCGAGATGGAAATCGACCTCTTTGGTCGTCCCTGAAAAAGCCTTGATACTGCTTCCGGCTTAGCAATCACGGGCGATTCGCGGAGCGATCAGCCCACCGACTTGCTTAAGGAAACAAGTAGTGGGCCAGAAGCCAGCGGACGCGAGGCACATCGACCCGCTTGGAGGCACCACCACGGGTGCGCCCGCACGGTAACGAAGGCAAGAGTCTGAATCGAATGGCACTGCCGTTGTTTTCATGGGTGTTATGGCCGTTTTGCTCCGATCATTTCGGCGCGCGCCTGGGCACGCGGTTTGGTCAGTAGGTCGTGTGGTTTCGGACGACGCTTGACGGCGCGTGGCTCGAGTCGCCCGGGTCGGTTGCCGAC
The DNA here is from genome assembly GCA_022563315.1 of Planctomycetota bacterium. Taxonomy (GTDB): domain Bacteria; phylum Planctomycetota; class Phycisphaerae; order Phycisphaerales; family SM1A02; genus JADFNO01. Next base: position 1,609 of record JADFNO010000261.1, read on the forward strand.
GACGTGCTCTGCCAGGCTGACCGAAGCGGCGTCGATCAGAAGCTTGGCCAGGGCATCGTCGGTCAAGACGATGACCAGCCAACTCGCGGCGATGGCTTGCACGGCGGCGGAAAAACTCAGCGCACGCGGTGACACGCCTGCCTTCCGCGCCGATTGCAGCATGGCCTGACGAATCAGGTTGTAGGCCAACACGCACGTCCCCATCTCCTTGCGAACCATGTCGGGCGTCTTGCAACGCAGAACATCCATGCCCATGCTGATCTTGATGGCTCGGATGTCCAACTCCGCCTGCCAGCGAGAGCGATACAACTCGGCGATGTCATCCTTGGGATACTCTGCGCGGTCCGTCAAGGTAGTTACGACTACGAAGGAATCGGTGCGAAAGCTCGGCTCGCTGACGCGCACATGAACCTCGCGCACCTCGATGGACGCCGGCATCCGATCGTAGGTCGTTTGGTCCATCCACGTTGGCTTCTGCGGAAGTTTCCACTGTACGATATGATCGCCCTTGCCCAGTCGACGACCACGGCGAAAGTCGACCGTCCGAAGTTGATGGACGCGTGTCACGAAGTCGACACCCATTTCTTTCAGCAGTGCGATCATGAAATAGGAGCAGAAATAGCGATCGCCCAACAGAATGTCCCCCGGCCGGAATCTCTCGAGCAGTTGGCGCAGAAGTGCCGTTTCACCGGTCTTTTTGCCGGTGCAGGGCCCCATGGCCATGTCCGTGAGCATCCCGGTGGCCAACGACAACAGCACCACCACGCGGGCCACCGGAAAGCCGAGCCCTTCCCGCTGGGTGTGTGCTTGAGGATAGGCCCTTTGGTTCTCCGGCGTGTCGGGCATGCTGACGGTCGTGCCGTCGACGAGATGCACATGACGACCGTGCCACAACTGCGCCTCGTCAAGCTGCCGTTCGCACCCGTCCGCCAGGTCCACGACCAGCCGGCGAATGACCGTCTCCGACAGCTTGCCTCTCGCCCGACAGTAGGCACCCGTATTGCTGGAGCAAGGTCCACGCTTCAAAGCCACAAGCAGCACGATCACCCGAGCGACGGCCGCCACGCAGGAGCGCTGTTCGTCCTTGAACAAGACCTGCGACAGGAACGCCCACAACGTAATGGCCGGCGTATACACGGCGTCATCATCATCCGCAAAGCCGGCACCTTCATCCTCGAAGGCCTTCTGGATCGCTTCCTCTGTCAGCGCGTCTGCAAAGGGAAGACCGGGTCGCTGAAGAAACGAGGCAAGAACCAAACGAAACCGCTTTGGCAGAGATTGCGTATGTCGGTAGAATGACATGGAGACCTTCCTTGGTCATACCCATTGCACCACCAAACCAAGGAGGGTCTCCAAGCGGGAATGATAGCCAGGGAGGGCTACCGCGACAAGTCAAGAAAGATTGTGTTGACGCTCGCACGGAGGCGCAGGTCGATACCGCCTTCCGCGCAAACAGAACACCGGCGTCCCGACGCAACCGGTCTGCGCACCAACCGAAACGCATCCTCGCTCACGGCTCAGAAACAACGGCAGTGCCATTCCTCCCTGACACCTTCTCTGCTCGCTATTCTCTCCTGCGCTTCTTGCGGGCCTTCTTCGACTTCTTGGACTTCGCGGCCTTCTTCACCTTCTTGGTCTTCTTCGCGTTCTTCGCCTCTACCTCGGCCCGCAGTTTCTCGATCGCGGCGGCCACCCCATCCTCCCAGGGGAGTTTCTCATCCTTCGCAGGGTCGTACGGCGGCAGGTCGGGGATCTCTA
>JADFNO010000262.1 GCA_022563315.1 Planctomycetota bacterium
CAAAGCGACTACGCTTCCCAGAATTCCCGGATGATCCAAAAAAAGTAGATCCGCCGACGAAGACGACCCTCCCGTCCGGAAGCTGGGAATGGCCCGAGCAGAATACAAGAAAAGGAATCCCAGTATCTGGATCAAGGGGCAGGCTCGTGATCACGGTGTATAGTTCCGTGACGGGATCAAACACCATGAAGAGATTACCGACGTTCGATCGATCGTACACACAGAGCACCCCGCCGTTTTTCAGCAGGATCATGTGGATGGCCTCCAGAGGCCAGGAAAGTATCGATCCCCACTGGCCATCCTGCTCGGGTTGTGCCAACACCCGTGTTGACGAACCGATCCCAACGGTGCAGAGCATGACAAGGACTGCGAGTTTCGATATTCGTGTGGCCATGGCCGTCCTCCGTTAAGCGTTACGATTCGTTGAACGATGCGCGAACCCGGCGCACCTGCCAGCGGAACAGGACGGTCGCCGCCGTGATTAGTACTACAGCGCCGCTTGGTCATGACCTATCCCGTCGGCACGAGGGCAACTCTTCGATCTTGATGCCTCTTGCGATGAGCGCCGCGAGCGTTCTCTTTCGATGATACTTCCGCGCCAATCGATTTCGCCGCTGGTGATATGCAATCCGGTCGGACGCCTGACGGTATAGAATGAATCTCGCCCGCTTGGGCAAGCACAACGCCGCCACGCAGACCGAGGCGGCGTGGCGAACCTGTTCTACGGTGAGTTCCTCGTGCTCGGTCGTTTTTTTCTCTGAGCGTCTGGCGCATCCGCGAGCAAAACAGATGACTCAGCTGGGTGACGTACATATGGCGGTGAATCGATCGCCAACCGCGAACCTCGAAATGGTCCATCCCCAGTTCGTTTTTGGCTTGACGGAAACAGTGCTCGATCGGAAAACGTGAAAACGCGATGTGCAACAACCAGGTGAGCTTCTCGATGTCCGAGCCCGCCGCTACATTCGCCACGAAGTACTTTACCTCATCGTGATCCAACGCGTTGCGGGCGATGATCAGCGTGTGCGTCGGGCCGGGCAAACCGTCGGCATGCTTGCGGTGGAAATCGGCATGCTTGACTTCCCAGACGATCGGCCCCTTCTGCGTGTCTTTGATGTGAAACGGCTGCCACCTCTGGCTGCGAAATACACTCGATTTGGTGCGCAGGTGACGCACTTCGCTCGGCGGGGCTGCCGTGACCGCCAGACGCGGGAAAAGCCTGCGTTTTCCGGGTTGTTGCAGCTCCCAGGCGGTCGGGCGAAGCAGCACGCGCGGCGGATGAACCCAGCCCCGAAAGTCGCTCGGCACCTCGGCCACATAGGTTTGTCCCAGAGCGTCGAGACCGCTCAAGAAACCGCCGTCCCGGCCATAGAGTTCGTCGAATGTCCAAGCCGCCATGCGGATGCCATTGTCAAGACACCGACGGATCTGATCCAACGCTATCTCCGGCTTGGTACGGAACGTCACGTCATCGGGAATGTACGCCGCCCGGCGGCGAGGCATATCGTCGGCCCAGTCTTGCGGCAGGTACACATCGCTGTCGAGCAGGCACTGAAAGTCGCCGACGACGTAGCCGGTGTGAACACTGACGACGCAGTTGTCGACCTTGCCGGTGTTGCCGCACCACTGGCGTTTCACCCCGGCCGTATGGATACCCTTTTTGGGATGTCCGGTTTCGTCGACGACGCCGATGGCGTCCCGATCGGCATGATCGCGGGCGACGATCTGCTGCGACTTGTCTCGCAGTCGCTCCTCATCCCATTCGATCGATTCCAGAAATCGCTGAAGCGTTCGCGGCGGGATGTCGGCCGCCAGCGCGATCGGCTCGACGCTCTTTCGCTGCAGCGCCGAAAGCTGCCCCGAAACATACGTCCGCAGGTGCTCGCGCGGCTCGCTGCGCCCGAAGCAGTCATCAAACTCGCTCAGAAAACCCGCCAACTCCGACTCCAATCCAGCAATCTCTGTCGCATCCATGCCGTAAGTCCTCCAATGACAAGCATTTGGAAGACTTCATCGGCTCAACTCACAGCTCGACTTGAGCCTATCCGGCGCTGTAGTAGTAGGTAAGCGCGATAATCGGGCCGCGGCGGCGAATCGAGGGATCTTGGCGGTTTCGATTCCCGGTATATCGATGCCGAAGAGGCCATGGCCGGAGCGTTTTGGTACCCTGCAATCGACGGTGTTTGGGAACGCCCCGATTAGGCTGGTAAAAGGCATTTTCGACATTCAAAGTGTATGGATATCCCCAAGACGGTCCAGATTTTCCGCGGAGGCTGACGGCATTTCGCGTTCTTACACTGCGACCGCGGCTAGCCTCATCGATGAAATGATGGAGGGGACCGGTCGGGTCGTGGGCGTTGGCGGTTCGAGCTTCAAGGAGGATGCCGACAAAGCGTGCTACTTTTCTTGGGGCAGACGTCGTCCGATGGGCGTGCTTAACGGCCGAGCAGGCGATATTTTGGGGCCGATGCACAGGGCGACTTGGCATCGAAGGAGTGATTCCGGTACATTGGCCACCGCGCAGTGCGCAGATTTCAAATTCTATAGAAAGGCTGGATCAATGCAGGTGGCTTCTGAGTCAACCCACTACCGTGTAAGATTTCCGAATTTGTCCTGTCGTCTGTTGGTGATAATCGCGTTGCTGTTCTCACCCGCCACCCGCGCGTCCGATTGGGATCCGCCCAAGCCCAATCCGAAGAACCCGGTGAATTACGTGGAATGGGTCAACGAAACGCTGGGAAAAGGAATCAAGCATAATGCTTTTGATGACTACATGATGGCGTACGGCCTGATTAAGCCCATTGACGATAAGACAGCCGTTTTTGGTCGTACAGGATTGACCGGCGGGGACGGTCTGTCCGCTTGGCTTCGCGTCAGCAAGAAAGGACTCGATGTGTTTCGCCGCGCGAGCTTGGCGAACGAGTATTTCTATCGAAGCGAACCCTCGGAGGCGACCGGTGAGCCGCGCGTCGATCAGTCCACGATTGTCGTTATGCTTCCCGTGTTGACGCAGCATCGCAATATCGTGAAGGCGCTGCTCGCCGAAGGGAATCGGGCGTCGCGATATGGTAATCATCCGGTTCTTGCCGCCAATGCGCTCACGACACTCCGTTCGTCACATCATCTTTATCGTAGCCCTCAAATCATTGGACGCATGACTGGAATCGCCTCGGCGGCGTTGGCCTACCGAGGCATCGCCAATGCCCTGGCCTCGAGTACCAATCCCGGCTCCTTGGATGTGCAATTCGTGGAAGCGCTGGACGCGGCTGATCCCATCATCCCGCCACTAAGCCTGCAGGCGCAAATGGCACGAATCATGGTCTGGGATTTCTGCCAGCGGGCATTCGAGCCGGCCGAGAAGAC
>JADFNO010000104.1 GCA_022563315.1 Planctomycetota bacterium
CCCACAGGCCAAACTCAAAGTCGAACAGCCCATTGGCCGGCTCACCCACATCGAGCAGCCGGCCTTGATAGGTGAATGCTGTGCCGCCTCCCGCGAAGGCGATACTTGCGCTGAGTGCCAATGTAACCATCGATGCCACAACTTGGTGCATTCTCATTTCGTTCCTCCTGCCCGGATGTTTGGTGCCTACCACAGATTATCAACCGCCGCTGGAAGCCCGATGCCCCCATGCGGCCGAACGGAACAGGGTATCAGAGCACCGCGCCTGTCCAAGCACTTTCCGCGTATTCCCAGAAAAAAGATGGAACTCCGAGGCTTTCCCTCGCGGCAACGGGCCGTCAACCCCGCTTCTTGTTCTGGTATCGTACTTTATGGAGGATGTACTCTTGGCCGGGCACAGCATGCTTCGCCGCTGCGAGGAAGAAGCATGGCACCCAGTCAAATGCCAAGTGCCTTCTTGTTCCCCTCGATGTCACGATCCCATGATGTCTAGTTCAAGGACACGGTCCCCAGGTACCAAGCAGGAAGAGCAGATCCTTCACGCCGACGTCGCCGCTGAGGTCAAAGTCCGCGGGACAATCTCCCTTTTTCGGGCACGGCCCCCAGGCACCGAGCAAGAAGAGCAGATCCTTTACGCCAACGTCGCCGGTGTCGTCGAAGTCGGCCAGGCACGGCGGCTCGGGCAGCAACCACGCGACCGCGGCCTCCCAATCGGGAAATCCGCCCAGGGCATCAACGCGGCGCAGCTGAAGGGTGTATTCGCCCGCCTCCAGGCCGGTGATGTAGAGGTGCTCGATGTTGTCAACGGTGCTGGCGCTGACGACGTTGCCGCCGGCGAAGAAGGGCAGGCCCGGATCGCCGACGAGCGTGGCCAGATCGCCGTTCTCGTCCACACGCCAGAGGATCAGATCGAAGTCGGCCACGGCCCAGTCGCTGTCGCCGAAGCCGATTTCAACATTGCGATGCCAGGTCACGAGCATTGACACTGCGTCGGCCAACTGCGGCACATCGAACCGCCAGTATCGACTTTCATCGAGACCAACCGTCGCCAGGTCCCACCCGGCAAACATCGCATTGGCGTCGCTGGGCGGTGTGTCGGCTCCATCTTGTTCGCCGCCGGTCATAATCATGTGGGCAAAGTTCACGTTGACGTTGCCGGCGCCGATGATCGCGTCGATCGGTTGGGTGGTGATTCCACGATCAGGTCCGGACGTTTGCGGGTTGTTCGTCCACGCAGCGCCATGGTCATCAGTCTTAGCGGCGCCCGCCAGCAGCACGGCCTTGATCACGTCGGAGCGCTCGGCGTTGGGATTGATACCGAGCCCGGGGGTGGTGCGCGCCGTTTCGATCATCATCGCTGCGGCCGCGCCGACAACAGGCGTGGACCAGCTCGTTGCCCCGCCTGGCGCAACGATGTCGGGCTTGAGACGGCCGGGTGAGTCGATCCCGGCGAGCGTCGATCCGCTTTGATGTGCACCGTTCAACTTTCCCACGGCGAGGCCGTTGAACGTATGGCTCATAAGTGGGAAGTTGCCGCCCCCGCCGTTGTTGACGCCGGACATCATCAGCAGATCATCCCTGACGATCGCGAAGTCCGCGCGGCGGAGTAAAGTGTTGTTGCTCGTATTGTTGCCGGTCGTGCCGACCCAGCTGTTGTTGAAGATCTTCAGTCCCTTGGGCGGCAAGAAGGGTGGACTATTAGGCGGCCCCGTAAAGAAGAGATACCCGCTGGAGATCCAGTGGTTGACCTCCCACACGAAGATGTCGGTGATGCCCGGCGCGATACTGGTGTCGAGGCCGTAGTAGTTTCGACCAACCTTCGTCGCGTGCCCGGAGTTCCCGGAAGATCCGCTCATCAGCGTAAAGGTCTTGCCGGCAAATTCTCCGACCCCCAGGTTCGGGGCGTAGTTGCTATTGATCGGCACCTCAACCTGGCCGACGAGGACGCCCGCGCCGGTGGGCACGTTCTCTGGTCCGATGCGCTTGATCAGCTCAGGCATCCCAACGAGTGGGCCGTCGTACGTGGTGCCCCCGCCGAAGACGGATCCACCGCCCAGCCAGCCGGCCAAGGCGATGATGGCCCCGGTGTGTAGTCTCAGTCGCCCAGTCATTGGAACTCCTCCGCACGGCCCGAAACGTGGGTCGAAAAACGCCTCGTGTTCGCGTTCGATGAAGAATACCACGAGGCGGAGGGTACGCAACGAAAAATCGCCCCTTCCCAGCGCTCAAAAGGGCGATGGCGGCCCGAGAGCCTCTTATAGCGTGCCCGAATCGGGGACGACTAGCGTCCGCCGAGGGCGAGGTGGGCGATGCGCAGGGCCGCTTCGGGGCCCGACTCGCCGTTGAAAAGGACGACGACGCCTCGCTGCGACTGGGGGTACCAACGCATCAGCACGCCCACGCCGTCCACCACGTCGGCCAGTTCGATGCGCACGGCGCCGGCCGCCTTATCGAACGAGCTGCGCAGACCGAACTCGTTGCCGAACCGAGCGAGGGTCATGACGGCCGAGTTGTTCAACAGCGTCGCCGATTGGGGCTGTGGCTGGAACATAAGCTGGGCCAGGAGCTGGGCCAAGTCCCCGGCCGTGGCGTACACCGAGCTGGAGCCGTGATCGGTCGTTCGGGCAGGCTTGACGGGTGTACTGAGACGGCTGTGACCGATGGCGACGCGCGTCTGTGCTTCGCCCGGCAGCTCGAACCACGTTTCATCGAGGCCCAGCGGGGCGAAGATTTGTTGGCGGCAATACGCGGCGAACGGCTGACCGCTGACCGCCTCCACCGCCGCAATTGTGGCGAGATGACCATGTGGAAGGTCGTTGCACGCCAGCCACGGAACCGACTCCGGTGCCGGGGCGCGACTGACCCAGCCACCGATAGCGGAGGCCGGTCTATGCGTCTCGGACCGTGCCACGAGCGTAAGCCGACCCACGCGCCATCGACGGCGATCGTTGGCGGGCTCGGCCGAGGCCGGGCGATAGGACACGACCGTCAGACCGACGGGCGCGTCGGGCTCGGGGGCAATCGCAAAATCAAGTCGACCCTGCTCGTGCTGCTGCAGGGCCCCGATCGCCGCGAACAGCGTGCTGGCCGCAGGGACACTGAACAGTGTCCGGTCATTGATCGGCCTGGCGGTGTCGAGGTCCTGCACGCCAAACCCAGCGGTCCACACGACCTCGCCGTCCTGGACCAGCGCGACCACCGCGCCTGGTACGCGATAGCGGCGCAGGAGCTGAGGTGTCCGGCGCGCGATGTCGTCGGCAATCTGCGGCCACGAGTCGGCGCGCATCGGGCTGGGCTCGATCCGCTCGACCGCCGTGAGACGCCTGATCTTCTGCAGGAGCTTGGCAAACCGGCGCTGCCCGCGGATGCTGTCCAGATCAGGGTCGAGCGAGGCGTGGGTGATGTCGCGCCAACCGACGTCGATCGCCCGATCCAACGCCGACAGCGAATCCCCGATCCGATGCAGCCGGGCCAGAACGCAGGCGACGTTGTAATGCGTGTCCGGATGGTCCGGCCTCAATTGAACAAGTTGCTCGGCAATAGCCGCGGCCCGCTCATACTTCATGGCCGTGTGCAGGTCCATGAACTCGCGCAGCAACCGATCGGCCGGCGCATCCCCAGGCCGGGCGCGTCCCGTTGCGCGCGGGTAGAAGATCGGCCGTTCATCGTTGATGGGATAGGCGGCCTGCTGCGGCGTCTCGTTGCGAACCGGTGCGGAATGACCGACGGCGGCGGAGACGACGAGGGCCCCCAGCAGCCCGGCGCCGGCCAGGCCTCGCGCGGTGACGGCGACCTGCCGCGGTCGGCGTGAGACCAAGACCCGCGCGCAGCACGTGCGCATTGACCGGGGGTAGATTCGCGTGGCCATCACGGGTCTCCCGCTGTAAAGGTGGCCGAGAGGGGTATCCAGTTATACCTCGTCACCCAGCTTCTTCGTTGCCAACGGCTCATCGGCTCGCATATTCTGCCGGGAATGTCCGTTTTTTGCCGCCGCCGCCGGGCTAGGCTCAGCTCAGGACGAGGCCGGCTAGGCGCTGATTGCCGGCAAGACCGCTGCCACCAAAGTCTTAGTAGTACAGCTGCGTGACGCACATTTCTAGTGGTTTCACTAGTGAGAATAGCCGGAAAAACTCTTGAGGCACGGCCCAACCGCCGGTATTCTACAGGTGTCTAGAAAGGACGGTCGCGGCTGATCCGGCGTCGAGCGAGAATCGGGAGCAAAGGATCGGCACTTCACAGAGGTCAAGGGAGGAACCAGACATGTCTGCAAGTTGGAGAAATATCGGCCGGTCGGTACGGAACGGAAAGATGAGGCGGATTTTAGTCGGACTTGCCGGTGCGGTAGCGGCAGTTTTGTTGTCTGCGCCACCGGCTCTTGCTGGCGTTGCAGGACCGTTCTCCACGACGTCGATCGGGGTGAGCGTTTTTGGTAAGGGAGGCGAGCTCCTTATAGACACCGACGTCATCTTCCAACTCCCGGATCTAGGCTTCGAGACGTTCGACGGCGAGTTCCTGCTGGAGGAGGGCGGCAAGTTCGGATTCACCGGTTCATTCATACTCGGCGGTTTGGATGGCGACCTCTTTGGCGACGCTTTCGGATCGTTCTTCATCGATGAGGTTTCGGGCTTCGCCATTGGGAGCGGGTTCTGGGAGCTTACCGAGGGCACGGGTATCTTCGAGGGCTTCACCGGTGCGGGAACCATCAGCGCCATCATCGAGATTAAGACGGGTTTAACAACCGTCAAGGTTTCAGGCGTTCTCATCCCGGCCCCCGGTGTATTGGCAGGGATGGGCATCGCTGGTCTCACCATGCGACGCCGGCGCCGACGAAACTGATACGCGAAGGACGCGCGGTTCGCCGCCGCCGCTTGTGTGAACTTCCCGCGACTCGAAGGACGGTTCCTTCGAGTCGCGTTTGTATTATGCGAAGGCCGGCGAGTCGGATCGGTGACCAGGTTCGCCCTTGTCTACCACGCGGCCAGCTCCCCGGTGATCGGCTCCACGAGGTCCTTGAGCGTAACCAGGCCTAGCGGACGCTCGGTCGCTGATCCCACGATGATCGCCAACGGCTGATGGCGCGATCTCATCATCCCCAGGGCCGCTTGGACGGACGTGCCCGGGGACAGCGTCATGGCCTCGGCCATGAGATCTCGCGTCGGTTTGTCCGGTTCCAGCAGGGCGTCGAGCAGAGAGAGAACGCCGCAAACCCGGTTCGACGTATCGACGACGGGAAGCCGTGTGTGGTTCAGCGGCAGCTGCGCATGCCGCGCGTGTGGCTCGACCTCCGCGCTGATGGTGGCGACGTCGGACCAGGGGGTCATTTCGTCCGCCACCGTCCGATCGCGAATCGACAGTGCTCGATCGAACAGGGCGGTCTGTGACTCACGGAGCACGCCGGCCCCGATCCCCTCTTTGATCAGTTGACTGATGCGCTGGCGCGCAGTTGGGGCGAGGGCGAGGTTGCCGCCGACCACTCGGACCACAATCATGCCGAACCCCTGCACGATCGGCCCGAGACCGATCCACGTGAACAGTCGCCGGCTCACGACCAGGAATCCCGACCATTGATACGACCACCGATCCGTGTGTGTCCGGAAGAGATCTTTCGGCAACGTTTCGCCGAAGACGAACAGGAGCGGCACGAGGATCGCAGCGTTCGCCACGACAACTTGCACCGGCGTGAAATCAAGCCGGGTCAGGATCGCGGCCACGCCGAACGTGCCGGCATAGTTGGCGATGTTGTTGCCCAGCAGAAGCGTCGTGAGCAGCCGATTGGTGTGCTCGATCTCGTCTTGAAGGCGTACGGCGCGGCGGTCGTTTCGGCTGGCACGGACGATCAGCCGAACGCGGTTGATCGTGTAGAGCCCGGTCTCCAGCCCGGAGAATACCGCGCTGAGCACGATCCCGATGAGGCTCAGTATCCCGTAGCCGATGAGTGACGTGAGCATCATGTCACCGCCTCCGGGGGTTTGGGCTCATCAAGGAGCGTGACGATCGCCGTCACGACACGAGCGTGCTCCACCTGCTCCACTTCCACCCGGACGCTGCCCAATTCGACCGAATCCTTTGGATTCGGCGCTCGGCCCAGGTGCGCCGTGATCAGCCCGCCCAGCGTGGCGACCCGCGGGGCGACGAGGCGTTGGCCGAAGGCGGCCGCCCAATCGTGTACGCTCAGATCGCCCGGCACCCGCCACTGATTCAGCCCAATCAGTTGCGGCTGTGGCCGTGGTTCATCCTCCGCGGCGCTGATGTCGCCGACGATTTCTTCCACGATATCTTCAATGGCGACGATCCCCGCCGTGCCTCCGAACTCATCGACGACGATCGCAATCTGCGTCTTCGTCGCTCGAAAATGCTCCAGAACCTGATCGAGCGTCGCCATCTCCGGCACGAATTCGATCGGCTCGGCTCGATCGCGAATCGACTGATCGTCGTTCTGTGGTTCGCCGAGGTAGCGCAGCACGTACAACAGCCCGACGATCGTGTCCAGGTCCTTTTCGTAGACTGGCAACTTCGTGAATCTATGGCGCTTGACGATCTCCAACAGGTCCGTGCGCGAGGCATCAGCGGGCACCGCGATCATTCGTACGCGAGGCGTCATGACGTCGCGGACCTTGAGTCGGCTAAGGTTGAGAACGTCTTGCAGAATGCGTTCCTCTTCGGTGTCGATGACCCCGGCGCGTCCGGAGAGATCCAACAGCGCCGCCAATTCATCGCGGCTCAATTGCGGCGGCGTTTCGGCCGGGGCGGTGAGACGGCTCAGCGGACCGACCACGAGTTTGTCCAGCGCGATTCGCAACGGCGCGATCACTCGGTGTAGTGCGATCAACGGCGGGGCCACGAGCAACGCAAACGCCGCCCCGCGTGAATTGGCGATGAGCTTCGGCATCACCTCCCCCAACAGGACGATCAGCATCAACGATGTGATCACGAGCAATATCTCGCCGATCGCGCCGACCTCGGCCTTCATGACCAGGATCGAACTTACGACGAAGTACAGCACGTTGACGGTCATGTTGCTGATCAGGATGGTGATCAGCAGCATCCGCGGGTGCGCGAGCAAAGATTCCACGGCCCGCCCGGCGAGACCGGTGTCCCGGCGAACTTGCATGCGCTGCGTTTCGCTGAGGCCGAACAGTGCCGTCTCGGCGCCTGAGAAGAATCCGCTCAGCAGGAGCAAAACTGGAAGCGTCCCAAACAGCCCATAGTCTGCGCCTGACCAGCCGAGCATACGGTTCCTCTTCGCGCGGACGCCGGGTCCGGAACGGACTAGGCGATCTCGATCGACCCCAATTCGTGTACCGCCTCTTGCAGCCTCGCCGTGAATGTGAGCGCCGTTTCGCCCGCCTCAAAGTACAGGGCAGCCCCGTACCGAACGGCGACCCGCCCGGGTCGGGGCACCGTCGCCCCGCACGGCAAAATACGCCGTCCGCCGCTGACGTGAACCGGAACCACCGGTCGTCCCGTGAACCGAGCCAGCACACCGACCCCCGGCTTGAACGGCGCCATCCGGCCGGTGCGGCTCCGCGTCCCCTCTGGATACATCAGGACGTTCCACCCGTTTCGAAGCAGTTGCGCAGCCGTTCGTATCGAACGCAGCGGCATGCCGTGCCGATCGAACGCAAAGGCATGGAACCCCGCGGCGACAAACAATTGCAGACATTCGCGCTTCAATGACCGCCCATCACCGTTGCCCGGATGACCGAAGACGTCCAGGGCGGCGGCGACCGCGGTGCGATTGCGCTCCGTTCGCGGCAATGTCCCGAGGATCGCGGCCGTGTCAACGTGGCTTTGATGATTTGCGGCAAACAGCATCGATCTGCCGTCGCCGTTGAGGTGGCCGATGCCGTTGCTGTGCCAACTGAACCGCCGGGCAACGCGCAGCATCCCGACCGCACCGATAATCGCAGGGCGCGTGACCACGACCACGGGGCTTCGAAACCGCCGCTCGACCTCGTCCGCGGTGGGGGCCAGGACCCGCCCGTTCTCGCTCATGTTTGCTCCCGCGGGATTTGGTCGGCGTGCGCCAGAACCTTCGCAAACGCAGCCGCATACTGATCAAGCAACGCCGTCGATGCACTTGGGAAACTCGGCAATTTCAGCACCATACCGTTGGTTGCCTCCGTCCGCGGCAGCGCCTGCGGGTCGTACGTCGGAAGCGGGCACTGGTCCGTCGGCGATCGTCGGGCGATCCTTGCCCAGTGGCCCTCGGTAAACAACGGCTGCTGGTGCAACAGGGGATAGCGCGCTCGGTCCACCAGAACACCCTCCGCCCGCAACGCCGCCACCAGATCCGTGATCGGCAGCCCCGTTTGATTCTGGTCGTACCGCACGAGGTACTCAAAGTACACGCGCTCCACTTCCGGCGGCGAAAGAAACGTCTCGATGCCCAGCGCTTCCAGTCGCTGCGAAAGATACACAATGTTCTCGGTGCGCCGGCGGTTGCGCTCCGGTAGATGTCTCAGTTGAACGCGCGCCACCGCTGCATTGAGCGGAGACATGCGCAGCTTCAAGCCGAAACCCGTAGCCGCAAATCGACGATTCGGCGTGTCCAGATCAATCACGCGCTCGTAATGCCCAAGCAGCAGCGCCTTCTCCCAAAGCGCAGCGTTGTTCGTAACCAACATGCCGCCCTCCCCCGCTGGGCAAAGCTTGTTCGTCTGCATGCTAAAGACCGCGGCATCGCCTAGCGTCCCGATCGGCTTGCCGTGATAGACCGCTCCATGCGCGTGCGAGGCATCTTCGAGGACTTTCAGGCCGTGCCGGTGCGCGATATCCAGCAGTTCGTCCATGCGCGAGGGCATGCCGAACAGATGCACGATAACGATCGCTTTCGTGCGTTGGGTAATCTTCGCTTGAACATCGTCAGGATCGAGCCCCAGACACTGCGCCTCCGTTTCGGCGAACACCGGTATGCACCCCAGGTGCAGCACGGGCGTCACCGAAGCCCAATACGTCGCGGAAGGAACGATCACCTCGTCGCCCGGTTCGATCTCAAACGCATGCAGCGCAGCCAGGATCGCCGACGTCCCGTTGCAATGGGCCAGAGCGTACTGGACCCCAAGCCACTGTCGGTAGTCGGCTTCGAGCGCTGCTACTTCGTCATGGATCGACCACTGGCCTGAGCGAAGCACGGCCAGCACCGCCTGTTCCTCTTCGCCGGTGATGATCGGCCACCGATTGGCCTGGTCCTGCTCGAGCTGAACCTCAGGCTTCCCGCCGAGAATCGCTGGAATAGGCTGTGCCGACACGACACTGGGCATGACACGCTCCCTGACCGCTGTCCCGGGCAGATAATACGGAATCGTGTCTCGTTCGTCGAAAGCCGGTCCCTTCGGCCGATCGGAGGCCATCGCCTCACCCTGTCCACGGCTGGGATTGTGGATAGTTGACAGTGCTCCCGCCGAAACAGTACCGTTCGCTCCAGAACGCTCTGCGGACACCAGAGGATATCGCCATGCTCGCAATTCAGGGTCAGGTCGGATGAGTGGCGACGAAGCGGCCGTGATCGCCGGACTGATCATGGCCGGCCTGATCACGGCGGCGATCACGCTGGCAATCTCGTTCGCCATTCTGATCGTCATCTGTGCGCTGCTGCACAGCGCTCTGGCAAGGGTCCCGCCGGAACACCGCACAATGGGGCCGGGGCTGGTTTGGTTACTCCTCATTCCGCTCTTCGGCATCGTCTGGAACTTCTTCGTCTTTCTGCGGATTCCCGAGTCCTACAAGAACTATTTCACCGCGCAGGGACGAACAGACGTGGGCGACTGCGCTCGCGGCGTCGGACTGTGGTACGCCATCTGCGGCGTGCTGTTGGTCGTCCCGTGTCTGAACTACCTTGCGGTGCCGGCGGCCCTCGTCCTTCTCATCATCTTCCTCGTGAAGATTTTCGGCTTGAAGAGTCAGATCAGCCCGCCCGCCTAACACCCGGCCAAGAGCGCCTGCTGACCCCATCACCACACCCCAGCCCGGCGCGCGGTGCAATGGTGTGACGAGCGCTCAGCAGGACCGCCCGCCGTCACTACCGGCGTTTGTCGCCATAACAGGATCGACCCCCAGCGGAGGCAGCGCCGCTTCCAACTTGCCGCGCACCTTGGGCCACAATAGAAGCGCCTCAACGATCATCCACGCTTCCAGCGCCATGGTCGCAAATCCAATGATGACCAGCGCCCATTTGGGATCGCCCTGCTCCGGGTTGATCCACTGAGGAATCGACATCCCCATCGCCCAGGCCGGCATCACCAACATGAACAGCATCGGCGGGACGACAAACCACACCGGCAGCTTGCGCCTCCACAACCAGAACCCGATGACAAGGAACGCCAGGCCCCCAAGCAGTTGATTCGTCGCGCCGAACATGGGCCAGAGGATCATTCCGCCCGTTCCCGCGGATTCCCACGACCACGCTCTCCCCGGCGCCGGCAGCGCCGCCAGCGCACCGGCAATTGAAATCGCAAGTATCGTCGCACCGTGCTTGTTGGTCAGCCACGTGAGCGGATTCATACTAAATTTTCCCTGAGTCGTGGCCTGAGGCGTCAGCGTCGACGCAAGTTCCTGCACGACATACCGCTGAAGTCTGCACGCGGTGTCGAGCGTTGTGCCTGCAAAGGAGGCGACGAGTACGCCCATCAAAGCGACCGCGACCGCAGCCGGGATTCCCATCGCCTTGAGGAAATTCGCCGAGCCGTCAACGAATGCGCCGACTTTGGCGCCTAATCCCAAGCCACCCCAATCCTCGTATCGCGCCATATACGCCGCCTCGCCGGTGACGATCGCCCCGGTGCCGAGTCCTTCAGTCACGCCAAGCCCTAGCCCGGCAACACATGCGAGAATCACCAAGGTGGCGAGAAACCCTTCGGTCAACATCGAACCGAAGCCCACGAACTGCGCATCCGTCTCGCACTTGAGCTGTTTGGACGATGTCCCCGAGCTGACCAGACAGTGGAAACCGCTGATCGCGCCACAGGCGATCGTGATAAACAGAAACGGGACCAACATTGGTGCGCCCTTGGGCGTCCATCGCACCAGCGGAGCTGCGATCTCTAACGGCTGACGCACAGCACCTTCGCCTACAGGCGCTCCGCCGAAAAACGCGGCGACAACCAAACCAACCAGAATTAACCCCAATGCCGTGAGCAGTTGCAGGCTGTTGATGTAATCACGAGGCTGCAACAACGTCCACACCGGCAGGACCGAGGCAACGTAGGAATACACCAGCAGGACGCCGACCCAAACGATCGTCGGCCAGGACGCCATCCACGCATTCAATGCACCCAGCCCGAGTTCTTTGGAACTGCCGATCGTAAAGAAATTGACATCACCGAAAATCACCGTCACGTACATCACCGCCAGCGCGAGCAGCGAAGGAAGCAGCAGATTGACGCCCTTGCGGTGCAGATACAGTCCGATCACGATCGCGATCGGAATTTGGATCGTGCATGGAAAGATCGCTGCGGGATACTGTTTGAATACCGCGGCAATCACCAGCCCGAAGATCGCCAACACGATCGTGAGGGCCATGAACAGGACACATAGGAACATGATCCGAACGCGTGGATTGAGCAACCGCCCAGCAATCTCCCCCACCGTCTGACCGCGATTGCGTAGCGAAACAACCAGTGCTCCGAAATCGTGCACCGCCCCGATGAAGATCGACCCGAGGAACACCCACAGCAGCGCCGGCAGCCAACCCCACATCACCGCAATCGCCGGGCCGACAATCGGCCCCGTGCCCGCGATCGACGTGAAGTGATGCCCAAAGACGATCGCCTTCTTCGTCGGCACATAGTCGTGATCGTCGTTCAGCTCGACGCTGGGAACCTTCGCATCGGGATCGAGCTTGAAAATCTTCCGCGCCAGCCACCGGCCGTAGGTGTGGTAGGCAATCAGATACCCCACGAGTGCCCCCACCGCGATCAACAGCGTTCCCATCGGTTCGACCTCCTGCTCGATGAGCCGTCGCCCATTCTAATCTATTGCTTCGTGGTCATCGCATTATGAGGTGAATCGCGAGTCGAGGGAGTCATCCGTCGAGACTGACGCACGCAGATGAATACGAGGCCTGGTCACTTCAGTGACCAGGTCCCAGGGCGCGTATGACGAATCGGCCGGATCGGTATTGGTCAGCCTGCTGACTCTCGTTCAGGCCCGAGGCTGACGTAGGCAACGCTCCGAACTCACGGATGAGCAGTTTGAGCTCATCCCTGAAGGCCGGAAACGACTCCCGACCCCTTTTATGGTAATGTGGGGCGACAGTGCGGCGGAGGGACGGTGAGCGGGTGGTCAGAAATCGCAACCTGTTTCGGGTTCGGGCAAGCGCAATGTCTCATTCAGTTGTTCAAGTAATTCGGGCGGCCCTTTGAGATCATCGGTGATATTCAATGACCTTGCGGGACGTACGCCCAGCCAAAGACGGGTGAAGGCGCCTACTGATGCCGTCAGTCGAGGCAAACTTGCATCACTCCCAGCCTCGCACCCAGATGCCTTACCGAGCGTGACAACATACTCGCCCGCAACCCCGCGCCACGGGGCATCGTTCGCCAGATGATCTTCAATCGGATCGCTGAGCTTCAGATTAAACCGCAAGTCCGCACTAGGAAGATGTGTCTTTTTCAAGCATTTCGCTAAATCACAGATGCGCATTTGCCAAAACGCACACACGCGCATCCTGCAATCAAAATCAGAGTTTCGAGTGACGGTCCGATGTTGTAACGGCCTATCCATGAGATCTTGCAGTTGCAAATTATGCGTTTCGCGCACCCATACCAAATGAACTTGATCGGAGAGATTCTTAATCAAGCCCATCAGTTCAAGGAATTGCTCGCGTGTCTCCCAGGCCATCCATCCCACGGTATACGGTCCGCTCTCGACTTTGCCGCGCGTATACATCCATAGGTGATGCGACAATTCTCCATCCGGCCCATCTGTAAATCCGAGCCCAAAGTCACGTTTTCTACCTTCTTCAATCGCAGCTCTCGTAACGAGTGGCGAATCGGCAGTTACCGCGCCATGGTACGTGGCGCAGCGAACACGATTCGCA
>JADFNO010000105.1 GCA_022563315.1 Planctomycetota bacterium
AGCCTTGCGATTGCATGCGCGCACAGAGTTTGAACACCGCGCGCGGCCTCAGCTCGAGCGCACCAGCAAGAGAGGCCGTCGTGGCGCGGCGGCCTTGCCACTGTGATTCGTGCAAATGCTTGAGGGCGTCCTCGATCAAAACGCGCTGACGCGCCTGACGAGTCTTCTTCCACCACGACAGCAGCGTCATTGGACACGTCCCTTCATGTGGGCGGAGCGCGTCATGTGGAGTTTCTCTTTTTAGGGGTTGATCGGCGCCGTTGTTGAAGGAACCGCTCCATGCAACGGAGCGTGACTTGCCCGACGTGATCCGCGACATCCTCGAAATCGACTTCGACCCCATCACGGGCGAGCACTTCTACCTCGCCTGGGTGGAGTGGCAAGTGACCGGGTGAGGCCCGGATAAGCTGGGTCTGAGCCGCAGCATCAGGGCGGATCAGACCGCAGCATCCCTCGCTCCAAACAACACCTGGCCGGTTTCGGCGTCCTGAACGACAATCGCCCCGAGCGGACATCCTTCAGCCGCTTCGAGAATATTCGCGGCCGTATCGTTCGTTGGATCAACCACGCTCGACTGGCGTTGATCGTTCAGCGCGAAGACGCTTGGACTCAGTTGCACGCAAATCGTTGAGCCCACGCACTTGTTGAGATCCACCGTGATACGGAGACGTTGAGAGGTAGGCACACGTCGTTCCTTACAACACGCTAAAATTCAACGGGCAGGGCCTTGAGCGCGCGGCTGACCACCGCCGGGTGGTACTCCAATTCGTCGGTGGCCACGACCGGCACGGGGAGCCTCTGCGTGAGCCCGAGGAATGCCTCCTGCGCCTCCATCCGCGCCAGCGACGCCCCGAGACACACATGGATCCCGTGCGCGAAGGCCACATGCGGATTGGGGCTGCGCGTGAGTTCGAGCCGATCAGGATCCGTAAACTGCTGTGGATCCCGGTTGGCCGCGGAGAGCACAACGAGCGCTCGATCACCGTCGCGCAGCGTCTTGCCGCCCACCGTCACGTCGTGTTTCACCCAACGCACCGTGGCCTTGACCGGCCCGTCATACCGAAGCAGCTCTTCCACCGCCGATTCGATGAGTGCCGGCTGCTGCTTGAGCCGTTCCCACTCCTCCGGGTGGCGTGCAAGCGCCAAGGTGCCGTTGGCGATGAGATTCATCGTGGTCTCATGCCCGCCGAACACCAGCAAGACACACGTCGCAATGACCTCCTGCTCCGAGAGCTCCCCGCGCTCCTGGGCGGCCACTAGCGCGGTCAGCAAATCATCCGCCGGATGGGCTCGTTTCTCCTCGACAATCGGGGTCAAGTACTCAACAAGTGACGTCACCCCCTCGCAGGCTATTTCCCTGCGCCGCGGCTCGTCCGCCCGGAGGAAGAAAAAGACGCCGAGCTGCTCCGACCATTGTTTGATCAAGTCGCGATCAAGGTCAGGCGCACCCATCAACCCCAGAATCACCGTAAGGGGAACGAGATAGGCGAAGTCGCGGACCACATCCATCCGCCCTTTACCCTCTATTTCCCCCAGCAGATCGCCGACGATCGCTCGCACCCGCGGACGGTATCTCTCTACGGCCTTGGGGGTGAACGCTTTGTTCAGTACGATTCGCAGTCGGGTGTGGTCAGGGGGGTCGCGAAAGACAATCCATTGCGAGAGCACATCGAAGATCGGTGCAAACCGCTGGCGGTCGGCCTCAGACAGCTCCCGGGCGAGAAAACGCATCCGGTCCGAGGAGAAACCGTCCGGATCTCGCAACACCTGGACCACATCGTCGTAACCGGTGAGCATCCACCCGCCCCATCGTTCGTTGAAAAACACAGGGTCTAACTCCCGCATTTGGCGATAGTACGAGTGCGGGTCGGTCATGACGTCCGGGGCCATCAGATCGTCAGTTACCAGCGGCATCGGAGCCTCCTTATCCGGGCTAGTGATAGGCGTTCAGATAATATACGATAAACCTATCTTCTTGTCAATTATAAGGTCCGGGCCGGCGCCGGCATTGAGGACCACCCTCCAACGGGCGGGGACGCCCGCGTAAGGACTCAAACAAATCAATCCTGACACCCTTTTCTGCCTGACACCCTTTCTGCCCCCGCGGGTTGGAGCCGACGCGTTACAATGAACACTGATGCGGTCCTCGCCCCCGGCCGGTTGCAGGGAAGCCGCGATGGACATGCCTCAGCCGGATTCTATATGGCGAACGAACGCGGATTCTGGTGTATGCCCTGCAGCATACCTGCCAAGCAGGGCTTGATGCTCGTCCTCGTTTCGTGCTTTTTGATACAGAGTAGTCTCGTCTATTTCGATGAGTCTGACAGTGAACCGCTGTCCGACGCCGCACGTGAAGGACGTCGAATCTGGCACCGCCACAATTGCCAGAGTTGTCATCAGTTTTACGGGTTCGGGGGATTCCTCGGCCCCGACCTGACCAATGCGACCCAACGACTGACGCCGGAGCGTCTGGAGCATCTGTTGACCGTGGGATCCGAGCAGATGCCGTCATTCAATCTTTCTTCGGATGAGATCGAGGCCTTCAGCGCGTTTCTGGCAGCGATGAACGACACCGGCCGCGGGCAGGCGAGATTTGCCGGTGAAGATCCCGCCTTGCGGCTGTTGCAGGCCATCGAACAGGAACTTGCCGTGTCGGACGATGCCAACGCAATCGAGGGATTCAACCTATTCATGAGCCGAGGGTGTCAGGGATGTCACATCCAGTTTGGGCAGGCAAGTACAACCGCGCCTGATCTGATCGATGTGGGCGATCGCCTGATTTATTCGGAGATCATGGAGGTGCTGGAGAACGGCCGTCTTCCCGGCATGCCCGCCCCGTCGCTCTCTTCCCAGGGGCGAGAATTGACATACGAGTTTCTCATGTGGCTGGGCGAACACCGCGCCGTGTTGCGCGCGACGGCAGCCGAACCGACCCCCAGCGACGGCGTCACTTGGCCGGAGGTGCCGTGGTGGGAGTTTCGATGATGCCGCCGAACGCCCCGCCCGAGACAGACGATCAGGTCGTCGTTGATGTAGGGGAAGATTCGCCGTGGTATGTATCCGTCGACCCGGTTCGCCGCTACGCCACGCTGACGTTTCTTCGCGGTAGCCTGGTGTCGCTGGCGATCACGGTCGGAGCCGGAGTCCTGGCCGTGTTGTTTTACATTCCCGGCGCTGCCTCGTTTCTCATGCGCCCCGGGTTGAGTTTCGCGGCATTGCGACCGATTCACACGACCTTTGCGTCCGCATGGATATTCCTCGGCGGCATCGCGGTCGTGCACCACTACCTCCAGGATCACGGCGGCGCCACCACAAGCGCCGAACGCCGGCGCCTGCTTGTGCAGGTTTCACTCTGGGGACTGACGGGGATGGGAATCCTGGTAACGCTGGCGATGGGGATCTCATCCGGCCGCGAATACATGGGATTCCATCCCGCCTTTTCGGGCGCGATCTTGCTCGGCTGGCTCCTCTTTGCGTGGAACTTTTTTCGCGCAGTCGGGCGCGGGTTCTGGGGCCGGCCTGTGTACGTGACCATGTGGGGTGTCGGCGCATTGCTCTTTATCTACACGTTTCTGGAGCAGCATGTATGGCTGTTCAAGGGTGTCTTCAACTCCCCAATCGTCGATCTTCGAATCCAGTGGAAGGCGACGGGAACCCTGGTTGGCAGTTTCAATCTCCTCGTGTACGGAACCCTGTACTACGTCGGCGAGAAACTCTCCGGCGATAAAGACTACGCCTACTCCAAGTTGGCCTACGCGCTCTTTGGGGTGGGACTGCTCAACTCCTTTACGAACTTCGCCCACCACACCTACCACGTCCCGCAGAGTGAGGTGGTCAAGTGGATCAGTTTCATTGTGAGCATGACCGAGGCGCTCATCCTGATTCGGGTCATCTCGGATATTGCACGGATGTCTTCGCGCCGAAAGGGTGATCCGTTCAACTCGACGCGTTGTTTCATCGTCGCCGCAAAATGGTGGACATGCGCAATGCTGTTCACCTCGTTGCTGCTTTCGGTGCCTCCGCTCAATGCGCTGGTGCACGGCACGCACGTGGTAACCGCACATGCTATGGGCACGGAAATCGGGATCGACAGCATGGTGCTCTTCGCCGCCGTCTCGTGGATCCTGAGCGAGGTCCTGACCCGGCGCACGGGCACGGATGCGGTTCTTCATTCGCCGCGCATGCGATTCCTCATCCTCGGGCTGAACGTTATGGCGGGCGCGCTCATCGTGTGGCTGAACATCTCCGGCATCATCGTGGGCTATACGCGATACCAACTCCTACCGCCGCCCGAATGGCTCCAGAGTTGCAACTATTATGTTTTCGCCGGCGCAGGATGTGGCACGGCGCTCTTCCTGTTTGCGCTGGTGGCGACGTGGCTGCGGATTGCGTTCGGGAGAAATGGACGCCTGACTTCGCCCGTCTGATTCGTGAAGCAAGGGAAAACCCAGGACAGCGTACGCTGCAAATATTCGACTGAAAAGAGGAACTACGCCGCTTGCCGGTGATATGAACGCAGCAGACCGCCGAGTCACTTGCGACACTCGACCGGAGCCGTGGCCTCGGTAGGTTCCCCACTGTTTTGGTGAGATGAAAAGGTGTCAGGATTTTCTTGGCCGCAAGGGTTCGAAAAATTCATCCTGACACGAATGCCATGTAGCGAAGTCGTAAGTCCTTTTGCCAACCCGCTTTAGCGGCGCTGGTGCAAAACAGAACCTCCGGTCATGATGTTGGTTGGACAAACCACCAAGACAGGAGGTCTGCTCATGACCAGGACGGTCACTGCCCACACCATCGCTTCGGCGCTACACCGTGTCAAGGCCCTGCCGCAACTCGTTCAGCACCAACACGTCCTTGACGCCAGCCACGGGGCCGGTCACGTATGGCGCGACGGCGTGCTCAACCCGCTGGCCACCATCTTGCTGTTTCTCATGCAGACTCTGCACGGTAATACTGCGTGCGAACATCTGCGCCATCTTTCGCCGCTGCGTTTCACCTGTCCCTGGTGAAAACTCCATACTGCCGATTGTACAAAGACTTGCGGTTGGTCGTCGGGGCGAGAATTCCTCCTAGTGCCATTTCCAGTCAGAGGGTTTCGCGCCCATGATGCGGCTCATGCTGCCCGCCTCCGGCGGTAGTTGGTCCAGTCCCGCACGCTGATTTGGCGGCGTCGGTTCCGCCATGCCAGGTAGTCGAAGATCGAGGTCTGCATCTCATCGTGGCTCCCGTAGTCGGTGTCGTCGAGTGTGAACTTCCGCAAGGCGGTGAAGTGGCACTCGATTCGGTTGATCCATGATGCGTTCGTTGGCGTCCAGTAGAAGCGGATGCCGTTGGCGCGAGCGTAGGCGAGGATCTCGGGACAGGCGTGGAAGGTGGCGTTGTCGAGGACGAGGTGAAGCGTGCCACGATTCCGATACCGCCGCCGCACCCACCGAAGGAACGATAGGAAGGTGCGGCGGTTCTTCTTCTCGACGAAGTAGCCGGTCAGCGTATCCCGATCGAGGTCGTAGAGGCCCATGAAGTGACGAACGCCCCCCGTGCGTCGGTACGTTGCGCGCAACCGATCAACGTGTCGGGTCCGGGCATAATGCTTCCCGTGCCGCGGAAGCAGATTGAGCGGCCCGAACTCATCCAGACAAAGCCGGATGCCCCTCGGTGGCGGGCGGTCGTAGAGTTGACGGATTCGCCGGTACTTTGGCCAGAACTCGGGATCGTTCGAGTCCTTCCAGGTCTTCGTGTGCCGCCACCGGATGCCGCACCCCCGCAGGATCTGGCGGAGCCACTCCAACGAGATCGACGCGACGATGCCCTGCTCAACGAGATAGTCACGCAGCTTCGCCAGTGACCAGACGCTCATGCCGATGAGCGGCGGCGGCGGCGAGAGCGCGACTTCGCCGATCCGTTCGACGACGTCTGGCGTGAACCGGCGCGGCTCGCCGCAGGAGCAGAAGTACGGATACCACGTGATGCCGTCGATCCCAGTGTCGTTGAAGCGTTGGATGATCCGCCTGACCCACTGGGGGCTGAGACCAACCCCTTGGGCGACCTTCTGGTTGCAAAGTCCACCTCGGGAGAGCAGAATGACCCTCGCTCGCCGGCTGTTGACCGCGTTGGACAGTTGCCGTTTCAGTTGCTGCAGCTTCCTGCCTTCGTGCGGTCGCAGCCTCCGTGCCACGACCTTGTCCATTTGTGGGCTCCACTTCGCGTTTCTGTGAGTGGAGCCCTTTCTACCTAAACTTGCACGATCGCACCACTTGCGACGGAGCCGGCGCCGCGCGAAACTCTCTTGCTGGAAACGGCACTAGGTAGCCGCCACGAACAAGTGTCGCACACGATCATCCAACACCCAATAAACGACCGGATGAGGTTTTCGCCACCCACAGGTCTTGGCGAGCGTCCGGGGCGGGCTGGAAGGTCGCAGTGGAATTAATGACGGTCCACCTCTAGTCTAGAGAAGGAGCCCGCCGAACGCGACTCGTCAATTGTTCAGTTCGATGAACGACGCTGACCGAACAAGCAGTGCTGCGAGGCGAGGTGAATCTCGCCAGCCTTTGGTGCGCGCGTTGGTGCTGGCGTTCAGTGCCGTGGTGCTCATCTTCGCGGTTTACGAAGTCGTTGAGCGAACCTGGCTGGGCGATGCTGATATGCAACTGCTTCACGGCCTGCACATCGCCAGGGGCATCGTGGCATCGGTGGTGGCGGCGGGGCTGGTGGGATGGCGAATTGTTCGGACGTCGCCGCCGCTGCTGGCCGAAACGCCATCAGAGGAAGAACTGGTGCGCGGAACTCGCCTCACCGAGCAGGAACGGTTAGCGAACCACGCGCGCTGGCTGATCGTGATGCGCTGGATCGCGGTCGTCGTCGCTGTGATGCTGATCTCCATCACCGTGCGAATCGCGCACCTTCTGCCGGATAATGTGTGGTGGCCGCTAATCTCGACCGTCGTGGTGCTCGCCGGCTTCAATGTTGCATGCACAATGTCGCTGCGCTCCGGCCGAGCGGGTGTTGCTCTGTTACAGGTCCAGATCTACGGCGACCTTGTGCTGCTTACGGTGCTGCTGCATTTCTCCGGCGGCATTGAAAACCCGCTGTCGCTTGTGATGCTGTTTCATGTCATCATCGCCGGCATCGTCCTGAGCCGGCTTCGGTGCTTCGCGGTGGCGATCGCAGCGAGCGTGCTCTTCGGGGTGCTGGCGCTCGCGGAGTCAACGCACGTGCTGGAGCACTACACACTGGAGATCTTCCCACATATAGAGGATCAAGGTGAGTTGGAGCATGCGGCCCACAAGCCCCTTTACGTCGCCACACGAATGGGCCTGCATTCGGCGATCCTCCTCTTGACCGCATACTTTGTTACGACGCTGGCCGATCGGCTGCGCCAGCACGAACGCCAACTTCAGGTGATGGCTGATCGAGCACTCGCTGAACGGCGGTTATTGGAGCGATCATTGGAGACAACCGGGGCGGCGCTTCGCGTCGTTGACCGGGATCCGCGATCATGCTGGTCTAACTCGCGATGGAACGAGTGGTTCGGTCCCGAATCACCCGGAGCCGCGATTGTCGAACAGTTGGACGGAGAAGGGTCAGCCGCCCAGCAAACGTTCCGGGATGCGCAGGTGAGGATAACGGAGCTTGTTCTTGAGTTGCGAGAAGAGAACTCCCACGGCCTAAAGAACAGCGCTGCAATGCGGCGATGGTTTCAAATGACAACCGCTCCGCTTCATGATTCCCAAGGCAAGGTCGCTCAGGTCGTTGAATTGGCTCAAGATATCACCGAGCAGAAGCGAACCCAGGCGCAGATGATCCGGGCTGAGCAACTCGCCGCCATCGGCGAGCTGGCCGGGCAGGTCGCGCACGAAGTGAATAACCCGATCGCAATCATCAGTGCCAAGACCCGGCTGCTTCTCTCGGATCATCGTTCGGAGATGTCGGACGAGACCGCCGCGGAGATCGAAAAGATCACCGATCTTTCCGATCGTGTGGCACGTATTGCCCAGGGGCTGCTCTCGTATTGTCGGCCTTCCGGGGCGGCGCGAATGGCGATGGATATCAGGCACCCGATACGCCAAGCGTTAGCACTCATTGAACAACGTGCGAGCCAGACCGGCATCGACATTGACGAAGATCTTGAGGGTAGTGTGCCAAACATTCACGCCAACCCCCAGGAGATGGAGCAGGTGTTTCTCAACCTCCTGCTCAATGCATTGGACGCTATGCCTCAAGGCGGACGACTCACGCTTTCAGCCCGCCAGGAACACAAAGCCGCGGACGATACCAATTCGTGGATCGCGGTAACCGTGCAGGACACCGGCTGCGGGATTCCCGAATCGCAGCGCGAGCTGATATTCCAGCCGTTCTTTACAACGAAAGAGCAAGGTCGCGGAACAGGTCTTGGTCTTTCGATCTGTCACGGGCTTATCCAAAGTCATGGCGGGACAATTGACGTGGAAAGTCATCCCGGGGAAGGTACGCGATTCACGATACGACTACCGGTGCACAACCCGGGTGAACAACCAAAGGCGAGTCATGGCTAAGCAGCGTATTTTGGTCGTGGATGATGAGGAGGGGATGTTGGAGGTGTGCGCTGCAACGCTCAAGAAACTATCGCACGCAGTGATCATTTCGGAGAACGACAGCCAAAAGGCAGCCGAGCGAGTCGCAAAAGAGACCTTCGACTTACTTATCACGGATATTCGCATGCCGGGCGTCAGCGGCGTCGATCTGCTCGAGTTGGCGCGACAGCACGACCCGAACCTCGCCGTATTGATGATCACCGCTTTTCCGACCGTGGAAACGGCGGTGCAGTGCATGAAGCTCGGCGCCGCTGATTACATCACAAAACCGTTCTTGCCGGAGGATTTGCTTGCGACTGTGCAGCGGTTGCTCGAAGCGAAGGAACTTCGTGAGGAGAACCAACTTCTGCAACGACAAGTTGATCGAACCGGCGTCTTCGGCGAGATCATCGGCGCCAGTCAAGTGATGCAGACAGTTCTCGATATGATCGAACGTATCGCCGATACCGACGTCGATGTGCTGATCGTGGGAGAGACCGGCACGGGCAAGGAGTTGGTTGCCCGTGCATTGCATCAGCGCAGCCGGCGCGGCAAGAAACGGTTTGTGCCGGTCGATTGTGGGGCTATCCCCGAGGATTTGTTGGAAAGTGAGCTCTTCGGCCACGAGCGAGGCGCATTCACCAGCGCGCATACACGAAGCATGGGGCTGCTGGAGTTTGCAGACAAAGGGACGTTCTTCCTCGACGAGATAGCGGAACTGCCGCTTCGACTCCAGGTGAAACTATTACGCGCCTTGCAAGAACGCCGTATACGCAGAGTGGGAGCTACGGATGAGTTGGATGTGGATGTGCGCGTGGTGTCGGCTACCTCACGCAATCTTGATGAGCTGGTGGCAAAGGAGCAGTTCCGCTCAGATCTGTTCTATCGAATCAACGTGTCACGGATCGATCTTCCGCCGTTGCGTGATCGGACAGGTGATATTCCGTTACTCGTAGCGCATTTCCTGGGCCGATACGCGCGCGAGATGGGCAAGAGTATCTCCGACGTCGACCCGGAAGTCATAGAGATATTTTCAGCGTATCAATGGCCGGGTAATATTCGTGAGCTACAGAACGTGATCAAACGGAGCCTGACGATGGCGACGGGCGCGAAGCTCACAAGTGGTGATCTGCCCGATGCATTGGTGACGAGTGCTGGGGAGGTTTCAGACCGCAAAGGCGACGGCTTCTTTGATCTTCGCAAGGAACATGCCGCGAAGTTCGAGCGAGATTATTTGGCCAACTTGCTGCAACAATGCGGTGGAGATGTTTCACAAGCTGCGCGCGAGGCGCAACTGCCAAGGGGGACGTTTTACCGGTTCCTCAAGAAGCACGATCTGAAACCGGAGGGATTTCGGGACTAGGGGCGGGGAACCTCGCTCGGGAACACAGCAAATCTATCACATTCCTGTGAATATCGCCGGTGAGTGTCACAATTCTGTGGCGCGCGTGAAACCGGCTCTGCCTATCGAATTCCACGGCCTATTCGTCGGCCGACGCCTTGCATCTCGTTCGTGACGATTTCGGTGTCGCGCCGATGCGACACTCGCGGATTCGAGCACGATTACAGGCCCTTCGATCATCGCTCATATCTGCTTGCAGCACAGGCACTTATAGCGTTTAGGCCGTCCTGCCGCCGATGCGCGGATTCTGGCACAACAGTTGTTCTACCCCTGATGGAAGGCCGTGTCTCTCGCCCGATTGCGGTCGTGAAAGGTCACTGCCAAGCAAGGACACCATGATCCGAATCCTCGTTGACAGCCCGGATCCGAACACCGTTGTGTTTCTCAGAAAACGACTGAGCGACGCTCGCTTCAAGATCGTCACCGCAAACGAGAGCCAGCGCTTTTCGGAATTCGCGCATCGAGAGCAACCGCAGATTGCCATCATCGATCGCATCCATGAACGACAGGAAATCGCCCGGCAACAGATCGCAGCGCTGCAGGAGATGTGCCCCGGGGTGCGCATCATCGCAATCAGTGAAGAGCCGTCGTCGGCCGACGCGCCGGTTATAGAGCAAGGGGTGTTCTACTACCTCGCCCTCCCCGTCGGTGACGAGCTGATTCGGGTGATCGAGGCGGGAGCCGCCGGGCTCACGCAGCAAACTAACGAATCGCTTTGGCGCGCAGGGGACGAGCTATGACTCTGGTCGCGCCCAACATCAACGCGCTTGTCGACGATCGTCCGGAACACGTCGAGGGCATCCCGGGCCAGAGGCGAGTAGGGCTGCACCTGGACCGCGGCCACGGTGCTCAGTCTCCAGGTGATGTCGAGAACGTCATCGACGGCAGCGCGGTGTTCGGCGGTCACGGGACCTCGTGCAGCGGGGGCATCGTCTCTGGGACCGGAGACACGGAAGCGGCAGCGGATGAGTGCCTCGGTATCGGGATGGTTCGGATTGGGCCGGGATGTCCAGTTTTCCAACTCGGAGTCCTCGAACGCCGTCAACGCGTAGGCCCGCGTCAATTCGTCGAAGCTGGCCGAGATTCCCCGGTATCGGCACTCGGCCGATCGCACCAGCTCGATATCGAGCTCGGATACGCGCTCAACTGGATCCGGGCGACTGGGAATCAGGGGGATTGCGGCGACGACGACGAGGCCTACGATCCACGCGCCGCGCCGTCGAGATACAGACATAGGGACTTCCATAAACAGCGTAAGTGCTTGTTTCGCAGGAACATGTTAGAGCGTAAGGGAGAAGGTGGTCATGGTCAAGAGGATTGATTTGCTCCGCTACTGTTGGTTCTCTTCTTCCTCCGTCACATCAGCACGTGCCTCGACGTCCGCCCACCAGACGACGAACTCGATCCGTCGGTTCAACGCTTTGTTCTTGGCCGAATCATTGGCGACCAGGGGGCGGTCTTCGCCGTATCCCTTGGCCACGAGCAGGCTGGGGTCGATAAACTCATATTGGGTGATCATCAACTGGCGCACGGCCTCGGCGCGCAGTTGGGAGAGTCTGTCATTGTACTCGCTATCACCGTCGGAGTCGGTATGACCCTCGATGATCAACTTCGACGGCTTCTGGAAGCGGATGAAATCAGCCACGTCCTTGAACTCGGCCAGGATCCCCTGCTTGAGCTCAGCGCTTCCCCGGTCAAAGAGCATATTCGAGTCCATGACGAGCCGGGGGAGGAGAAAATCGCCCTTCATCGCCACCTTGAAACGCACCGTCGGATCCTCCAGGGCATCTTTGTTGACCGTGAAGCGGCCGATGGAACTCCCCTGGTGTGACTCGATGATGGTGATGACCCCAATCAAGATACGCATTGGGCTGGCCCTGTAAGCCAACCACTTCTCCCGATATACCTTGACGATGTCGCCCGTGTTCATGTTCGACTCGGCGCCCTTGTTGATCACGTAGAGCCGCTCGGTGGCTTGGCCAGAGTCCCGGCTGCCGGAGTGGAGGATCTTGATGATACGAGGGGGCTGGAACTGGGCGTCGGATTGCCGGGGCAGCAGCGCCAGGACGAGGATGACGAGAGCCGGCAGCACGGCAGCCCCCGGGTGGGGGAAGTTGGGTGTTCGGAGATGGCGATTCATCGTATCCGGCTAATATACGCGCATCAGGTCAGGAGACTACTATGGATACATCGGCAGAGGCAGACCCACGCCTCGCGTGGGACAGGCCCCAGGCAGTGCTTGGTGGCGGGACCGCATAACCCTCTATTTGCTGAATCAGGCCAAGTCAGCCCTCACGCTCATCGCGCGGAGCAAACGTCCCATGGGTGATACGATACTGGAAGTGGTCAATCCCTACCACCGCGGTCTTATCGGCGAGGTGCCGATGAGTGACTGGGCCTCGGCGGACCAGTGGCTGGATGGGGCGGCGGCTCTGCACCGGGATCGCGCCGGGCGGTCTGCGACGCACGAGCGGCAGGCCATCCTGGAGCGGGTCCAGGGCCTGATGCGGGACCGTTTCGAGGTGCTGGCACACCAGATCGCCGACGAGGGCGGCAAGCCTCTCGTCGATGCCCGTGTCGAGGTGGCGCGCGCCATCGACGGAGTGGGACTGTGCGTCAAGGAGTTGCTGCACCCTGCCAGTGGCGACGTGCCTATGGACTTGACGGCGGCCGGCGCCGGACGGCTGGCCTTTGTCCAACGCGAGCCCATCGGGCCCGTGGTGGCCGTGTCGGCCTTCAACCACCCGCTGAACCTCATCGTGCACCAGGTCGCCCCCGCCGTCGCGGTGGGCTGTCCGGTGATCGTCAAGCCCGCCGACGACACGCCACTGTCGGCGCGCAGCTTTGTCGATATCCTGTACGAAGCGGGCCTCGACGAGGCGTGGTGTCGATTCATCGCCTGTGACATCCCGACGGCGGAAAGACTGGTCACCGACGAGCGCGTCGCCTTCCTGAGCTTCATCGGTTCGGCACGGGTGGGCTGGATGCTGCGCTCGAAGGTGGCACCTGGCACTCGCTGTGCCCTCGAGCACGG